>NZ_JBRKIS010000044.1:0-161672 GCF_052983315.1 Sinomicrobium endophyticum | reverse complement strand
TGCGCCTCTCCGTTCTCGTCGATATAGGTAAACTCGTTGGTGTCCCCGTTAAAGGTCACATTACCATTACCGGACTCTTCGATCAGGTTGGTGATGCTTTTGTAAACATCGCCTTCCTTATTAGTGATCTGTTTGATAATGTCAGAAGGAACGTCGATCAGGGTGACCGTGTTGTCTTCACTGGTATAGGTATAGGTGCCATCGGAATTAGCCGTTAAGGTCGTGATACTCTCGTTCATCTTCACCAGTTCGTCCAGGTTGATGGTCTGCGCCTCTCCGTTCTCGTCGATATAGGTAAACTCGTTGGTGTCCCCGTTAAAGGTCACATTACCATTACCAGACTCTTCGATCAGGTTGGTGATGCTTTTGTAAACATCGCCTTCCTTATTAGTGATCTGTTCGATAATGTCAGAAGGAACGTCGATCAGGGTGACCGTGTTGTCTTCACTGGTATAGGTATAGGTACCATCGGAATTAGCCGTTAAGGTCGTGATGCTCTCGTTCATCTTCACCAGCTCGTCCAGGTTGATGGTCTGCGCCTCTCCGTTCTCGTCGATATAGGTAAACTCGTTGGTGTCCCCGTTAAAGGTCACATTACCATTACCGGACTCTTCGATCAGGTTGGTGATACTTTTGTAAACATCGCCTTCCTTATTAGTGATCTGTTTGATAATATCAGAAGGAACATCGATCAGAGTGACCGTGTTGTCTTCACTGGTATAGGTATAGGTGCCGTTACCTTCGTCTACCAAGGTAGTCACGGTCTCGTTCAGGCGGATCAACTCTTCCAAGTTGATCTCCTGCGTGGTGCCGCTCTCGTCCAAGTAGGTAAAGCTGTTATTTTCCGAATTAAAAATAACAATGTTGTCCGGCACGTCTCCGTTGATCACATCTTCTGCCGACACCACCCGGCGCCAGCGCCCGTCATACCAATAGTAATAGCCGGGTTTAACATCGGCAGTATCAGCCGTGTTAAACACTAGTAAACTCTCCACATTACCATTGGCAATTGTAGTCTGGTCTACGATTCCGTTAAGGGCAACCCTGGGAATCAGCACCCCTTTATCTTCCGCTACAACATCCAATTGAGCAGAGTTATCCGGTATGGAAGTACCAATCCCTACCTGGGCATGACCATAAAAGCTTGCTACCAGAAAAAAAGCTAAGGCGTAGATTTTTCTCATAAGTTTAGATTCAAATTAGTTTTTAGAACAATTAATATTTAGATTACGCACACAAAAAAGCCTCAACCAAAACAACAGGGATGAGGGACTCTTATCTTTACTACACAAAATCCCCCAACCAGATTAAGTCCGGATTCAGGTTCAGATTTGGGTATCAAATACAAGTTTATAGCCTCCTTGTAACTACATTATACCCAAAAGGCAAAAACGGGTGACAAAAATTAACTTGAAATTTCAGGGGAAAGTTGAGCGGTATAAAAAAGTACCGGGAAGCAGGACTGTAAACAGGCAGGTCACCGCCCGGTACACACCTGGTATTACCGACTATTAAAAAGGGCATAGACCTCAGGAGGCTAAGGAGTTAGAATCTCCTTGAAGTGTGGCTATAGGTAAGAAAAGAGGCTATGCCCTATGCTGTATACTATAAATATTAACCTTTCTTTATTTTGTTTGATTCCTGTGAAAATTTATTTATCGGTATGACTAAAATTTCATTTTTAATATCGATACTTACATAAATATTATCCATGGCCACTATCTCTCCTTCAACTCCGTTTTCCAACGTTACATACTGCCCTACTTTAAAATACTTCTTTGTATAGAAGGTTTGCAATAACTGGCCGACAATATTTTTAGACCCGAGGCCCAATGCCAAAGTAACAATTAACAGGCAGGCTCCTAAAATAATGGTGATATTATTCGTAATTACCGTAGTATCTACTCCTGCCTGATTCAGGGCTGTGACTGATATTATTATCAATATGATAAAATAAGAGACCTGACTTATAAACCTGCCCCCTGCCAAATTAACAGTCCCGGAAAGAGAGAGCATACCTTGTTTGACAAAGCCTGCAATATAAAGGCCTGCAATAAAAATGGCAATACCACTGAAAAGTTTGGGTAAATAAGCCAGCAATTTGGTGACTTCCACAGAAATGGAATCCCAGCCTAAAACATTAAATACAACAGATAAGATAACGATATAAAATGTATACTTGATCACAGACAAAATAGCCCTGGTCATATTTATTTCCGAAGGTATACCATTTAAAAAGGTTTTTTGTTTCAGCTTCCTAAATTTACCTTCCAGGTCAATAACTTTCAAAAACCGTTTTATAAGGAATAGCATAAGCTTTGTCAATAGCCAGCCAAACACTAAAATGAGTAATGCTCCCAAAATGTTCGGCAGAATCTGGGCTATTTTTGATGTTATATCATTAAGCGAACTTAAAGTTATATCTGTCCAATTATTGATCGTCTGATTCATCTTCATCTGTGTTTTTAGTTTTAAATAAACTTGAAATTGTATCTGTATAATTACTTGTAAAAAGTGAGGAGAAATCTCTTAAAAGCTCTATTAATTCCACACTGTTCATCACATTTTCCTTTGTGTCTTCCGGAACTTTTCTTAGAGGGCCTCCTATTTTTTTAAAAGGATTTTCTTTTTTCATGTGTTTTTTTTATTTTTTTTCCAATGGTCACATGGAACCTCCAACTAATTGCCGGGAAGATTCGACAATAAAAACAATCATGCGTCGTTGTACTTTAAAGATTATTTTAATCATGTCGGTTTCATTTTTACAAATTGCTTTTATACATATCCACAAGCCTGTACTTTGCCCTTTTCAACCGCATTTTAACCGCGCTTTCCCCGATTTTTAAATTCTCAGCTAATTCTTTTATCGCAACATCGTCTCTATATTTTAACAATAAGATCATTCTATCTTCTGGTGTAATAAGATTAAGGGCTTTTTCCAATCCGGATACCCTCATACTATAAAGGTTCTCATCACTAATCTCTATTTTAAGCTCATTGATATTGTCAATATTTTCGGAAAGTTTTTCTATTCTTTTTGCCTTATTCCTGTTGATATAATTAACACAAAACCTATAAGCCAAAGTATACAGCCAACTTTTGAAACTTACATTTTCAGTAAAAGTGTGCAATTTTAAATAGGCTTTTATGAAAATGTCCTGGGTCAGATCTTTGGCCTCAGCATCCGTATCGCAAAAACTGTAACAGCGATGGTATATTAAATCTGCATACCTGTCGTATATTATAGCATACAGGTTTTTCTCCTTATAGTTTACAATACGTTTCACTATTTCGAAATCCGATTCCTTATCTGTCTTTGTGTTTGCCAACTTTGATCTATGCATTTTAAAAATAACAGAATTGCAAAGTGTAGTCATTGCATATCCGTGAGAATAATAGTCCGCGATACTTTCAAAACCTTATTTTCTGCTATGCACTTCTGTTAAACCGGCAGATTGTACAATCGAAAACTTCGTAAAATTGTTGTGAAATACAAGCCGGATCTCTTCCGTGCTTTCACTTCGGTTAACAAGCAGTTCAAAAGTTGCGCGCCCTACAAACTCCCAGGTACCGTTAAGGACTGCCGCTTTTTGGCAATTATTTAAATCATCCCCGGCAAAGCTGGTCAAAGTATATGTTCCATTATTGAAAAACCTGTACTCTAACTGTCCATTACACTTAATATCTTCTATCAGATCACTATTTTCCACATAGTAATCCAAATCCCAGAAACCAATGATAACTCCTGTTATTCTATTTCCCCCGTCATCATCTTCAGTACACGAAACGATTACGAAAGCAATCATAATAATCATATTGTTTATAATTATTTTTTTTACCATGCCGAATAATTTTGACTTTTAATAAAATTTAAGAAACTATATGAGTTTTATTCTTTATTTACTCTCTTGTATTATATATATTACAAAAACGAAAAACGGGTGACTAAGAGGCTGTCCGAATTTTATCTCTTCAGCAAGCCAGGAACATCGGTTAAAATCAAGTTTGTACCCCACGGATACTGGTTATACTTAAAAAAGCTCCTGTTGGTATAGTCTATGTTTTTACTCTTTTTCACTTAATGAAACACCTTCTTAAAAAAAAAGTCACTCCATGTGACCAAAAAAAGATTTTGGTGTTATTGGATTATTGGAATACAGATAATTCAAAAGAAAATAAACAGCGGGGCAATACGATATGATTCTTGAAAGCAAAATAGATTTGTTGAGAACTCTTATTTACAATAAAAATTTATTGGACGCAGAAAATCGGGCTGGTGATAATACTTCCGGTATGAATGAGATCCCTCCCTGATAACTTGTAATAACCGAATTACATTTACTTAAACTCTAATGATTGACCTACTTATCATTCTTTGTGTCCTTTGTGGCCGACATTTAACCATGGAGGCTGCAAAGGTTTACACAAGGTTTACGGAGAGGCAGGATCAGATCAAAAATTATTTTTAAAAACGGAAGGAGAATCCGTGACCATGGTCATCAATTCTTCAAAATTAAATCGAGTAAAAATATAATAAGACAATTATGATGAAAACTTCATTGCGAAAATTAGGAGCCGGCCTTCTGGCCATAACCCTTCTTACAACAGGGTGTGACGCCGTCAGGAATGCCAGTAACAGGGACAAAGGAACCGCGATAGGGGCTTCCGGAGGGGCTGCCATTGGCGGTATTATAGGAAATAATGTAGGGGATAAAAAGAACTCTGTCCTCGGAGCCCTTATCGGGGCTGTTGTAGGGGGTGTTGCCGGAAGATATATCGGTAACCGTATGGACCGCCAGGCCGAACGTATCGAAGAAGAGATTCCCGGGGCGACAGTGACCCGGGCAGGAGAAGGGATCAATGTAACCTTCGACGAGAAAAGCGGGGTGTATTTTGCTACGAACAAATACAACCTTAATCCGGCATCTGCAGCAACCCTGAACAAACTTGCCGGTATTTTTAAGGAATACCCTCACACGCTTATTCTCGTGGAAGGACATACCGATAATACCGGAAGGGCAGAATATAATTCAGGCCTTTCCCGGCACAGGGCAGAATCTGTAACCGATTACCTCGTAAACCAGGGAATCTCCCCGGGCCGGTTTACCACCAAATGGTACGGTGAAGACCAACCCCGTTACGACAACAGCACAGCAAATGGCAGGGCCAAAAACCGAAGAGTAGAGATCGCTATTATAGCCGATGAAAAGCTGAAGGAAGAAGCCAGGAAGAATGCACACTAAACCACTCTGGATTTGAAAGTCGAGAGGTTAGAAATGGCAATGAAATTGCCAAAGTTATTGGGTTATTTGGTTATTTAGTCAATACTTAATAACTCAATAGCTTAATAACCTATTGTTGAAAGTTTATAGAAACTAAAGTAACTGTAATGGAATTACATCAACTTGATAATAAACAACAGACTCAGGTGATTAAAAGTATGTTTAAAAAAGATTGATTGAAGCCAAAAACACCCTTACGCCGGCTGGCTCATTCGCTAAAATAACTCAATAGGTTAATTTGTGAATTGAAAAAACCAAACCCCGAAAACTGGCCAAAGTGCCAAAAAACGGGGTTTTTCTTTTTTCAACAAAAAGTGTTTTCGAGTATAATTTTATTTACAAATCATCTCTTATCACATCTATACCAAGGGACGGGCCTTTCTCCGTCCTCGGTTGTAAAAACATTTTGTTATGATAATCAGCTATAACTATTCCTTAGTATAGGTTTCGCCGGAAAGGATTACGTTCTCTCCATAGAGTTCCTGTCCTATGGCCGACAGATACGAAGACGCGTTTTCCTGTTTCAGATCATACTGCAGGAAAATCCCGTAACCATCATCCATTGTCCGTCGGGCAAGGTTTGCCGCTTCAAGTGGATCATAAGGTTGTCGGTTGATCCAAACCGCTGCAGGGCCCAATCGGTTTTTATCCTCAAGTCCCGATATCCTAGGAGCACCATAACTACCATAATACGCCTGCCAACTGTAATCGATCAACTCACCAACACGGGTGCCATTCCATTCGGTATACTGGGCCGCTTCGCCAATATCATATAGGCTTATGATTTTATTTGGCATCAACTTACGTGTTTCCTGTACCAACATCACAAAAGAACTGTCATTTGCCACCGGTTGGCCGTTTGTACCGTATTTTGCCCATTCATCGTCAAAGTCGATTCCGTCCAGATCGTAATCTTCCACGGCCTTTCTCAATTGCTGGGCAAAGTCTTTTGCGGCGGCACGGCTGGTAAAATTGGCAAACCCTACACCTTGGTGGTTCCCCAATATTGACAGCAAGACTTTTATCCCCTTGTCCTGCAAAGGCTTGATGTATTTTTCTTTATTGTTCAATACCTCTGTTACATTGGGGTTATGGTAAAGCACTGTTTTTTTCCGGTCTGCATCATAATTGATGTTGGATGCAAAGATCATGGCCATGTCAAAATACTGTGCTCCGCTTTCTTCGAGTGTATATGACCCCACATTGAGCAGGTTATGGTTATTCACCTCCACATATACCACACTTAAAGGCCCGTCTTTAACGGCATTGCTGTCCGGTTCGGCTTCTCCAGGCTCGCCTCCCGCCAGAGGAAAATCACAACTCCCGAAAAGACCCGTAAAGATTACCAGTCCCAAAATCCATTTTGTTTTCATCATACAATTATTTAAGGTTATATATAATTCACTATACCGATTTTGAGGTTTTCTTCTAAAAGTCACCTCTCTTTAAAGTTTGGTTACATTTACCGCAGTTACCCCTATACCTGCTTTTCAATCTTCTACCACGGACTGTTGCCCCGGAAAAATTGTCTTTGTTAAGGCCCCATTGCTCCCGAAGATCCTACGGGTTCGGGAGCAGACACCTGTTTTGGTGTCCGCACGTCAGCCAGCCCCTTCGCTAAAAAGGTCTCCCGGACCTTTTTTATACGCCCGGCAATTATCGTCCCGAACTATCGGGACCAAAAACAAAATTTAGAAGACAGTTTCTTAGTATACCTCAATATTGGAGATCAGCGGACAGGCCCTGGCATCGGTGATGTTTACCCGTATTTGACTTGTGTTGAGCGGTCTAGTTTTAAGTATGCGCTTATAACCTATAGTGGTACCTTCGGCAATCTTTGTCCAGCTATTTCCCTGTCGGGCTTCTACAGTAAAGGATCTTACTCTTTGCCCCAGGGGGATATATTCCTGTATAAGGATATAAGAAACCGATTGTTCTTTCTCCAGGCCGATCTCCACGGATGCCGTGGTAACCCCATCATCCGTAGCCCAGTAGGTGCTTTTATTTCCATCAGTGACACAGGCAGCTGCATAATCGGGCAAGCCTCCCCGGTAAGCGGTGGCTGTTGCGGGGGCATTGGCAGCCAGATTGGTTCGGAAAGTATCGTCGATCAGTTTTCGCCAGGCCCTGAGGGCGGCCACATCGTTTTCGTGGATGAGGCCTCTCCGGTCCGGGGGAACGTTCAACAGCAGGTTGGAACCACGTCCTACGGAAGTGAGGTAAATCTCAAACAACCTTTCGGCAGATTTTACCAGGGAATCTTCCTCCTCGTGATAAAACCATCCCGGACGGATAGAGACATCCACTTCGCCAGGGATCCATTGGTTCCCATTCTCGGAACCTGTGTTCAGCAATTCATTGATCCCCTCCTT
Source organism: Sinomicrobium endophyticum (assembly GCF_052983315.1). Classification (NCBI taxonomy): domain Bacteria; kingdom Pseudomonadati; phylum Bacteroidota; class Flavobacteriia; order Flavobacteriales; family Flavobacteriaceae; genus Sinomicrobium; species Sinomicrobium endophyticum. The sequence goes on along the minus strand of NZ_JBRKIS010000044.1, from coordinate 154,018 downwards.
ACCGGCATAGAGGGTATCGTTGGAGATGGTGTTCCAGTTGGTCTCTCCGGCCAGGCCTTTTTCATTACCAACCCAGCGGATATCCGGCCCGCCATCGCTGAAAAAGAGCACTTGGGGACAAGGTTGCAACTCGCGTACCAAGTCGAGAGTGGCAGGCCAGTTGTAATAGGTTTGTTTGTCGATGTTGCGGATTTCCTGGGTACCACCATAGTAACCGTCTCCGCCATTGGTGCCGTCAAACCACATTTCAAAGACAGGGCCGTAAGCGGTAAAAATTTCTTTAAGCTGGTTGCGGTAGTACTCGATATAGGAAGCTTCCCCGTAATCGGCCCGGTTCCGGTCCCAGGGAGAAAGGTAGACCCCGAATTTGAGCCCGTGACGTTTACAGGCTTCGGAAACTTCTTTGACCAGATCGCCCTTGCCGTCCTTGTAGGGACTGTTTTTTATGGAGTGTTCTGTATATTGGCTGGGCCACAGGCAAAAGCCGTCGTGGTGTTTCGCCGTTAGAATAACACCTTTGATCCCGGCCTCTTTCAGCGTAGTGATCCATTGGTCCACATCGGTTTCCGAAGGGTTGAAGATCGAAGGGTCTTCGTCGCCGTAACCCCACTCCTTCCCGGTAAAGGTATTGGTGGTAAAGTGAATAAAGGCATTGAGTTCCATCTCCTGCCAGGCCAGTTGGGTTTCCGAGGTTACAGGGCCTACGAGTTTGGGAGCAGAGATCTCTTTTGGTGTTGTATTACAAGAATGTAATATGAGGTTGATTGCTGTAAAAATGATTAGGTTTTTCATCTGTTCCTTTTTTTTAGCTCACTTATTTAACTCGTCTTGAGTTATTCTATTAGCTGCAAAATCAAATCCTCTGGTTTTTTAGTTTCTTCTCATTATCTAATACCCAGCGTTCTGGTCACTTTCCGTAATCTTGGCATTATTGTCAATTTCCTGTTGGGGGATTGGCACAAACTGGTGTCTGTCCGTATAGTAGTCCAAAGGCTCTTCTTTTAATTTTCCCTGGGCCCTCCATCTCAGGAGGTCCCTGTTCCTGACCTGTTCATTGGCCAGTTCTACCATTTTTTCATGCATGATAGCAGCAAATATCTCATCTTTGGTCCCCGTTGGGTATTTTGATGTTGGGTATAAAGGCATGTTTACCGAGGGCCTTTGTCTTATCATGTTCAGGTATTCCACACTCTTATTCTGATCTCCGGCCTCCAGTTCGCATTCAGCAAGGTTTAAAAGCACTTCCGCATACCGGATCACCCTGTGGTTGATGCCGGATTCGTAATATCCGCCGGGATTCACTTTATACATAGCGGAATGCTTTCTCCAGCTTATTTTCATTTCCTTACCGTTATATATCAGCGCACTTCCCTTGATATTACTACTTTCGATGACCTCCGTTCCGTTATTGAAGGTATCGCCCACGAAATAGAGGTTTTTATCCATGCGGGGATCTCTCTTCTCAGCCCCGTTTTCCGGTCTTTCAAATTCATCCAGCATTTTTTGGGAAGGGATAATATTTCTCCAGCCATAGGCCGAATATTCCTGGGAATGGATGCTGGCTTCATTACCTGTTCCGTCCCCGGTGTCTGACCAGTCATAAGCCCCTATTTTTGCAAAGCCGATCTCCCACACCGATTCGCTGTTGTATTCGTTCTCTTCCTGGAAATTATCATCGTATTCATCCACCAGCGCGTAATTTCCCGAAGCTACGATTTGATCTAAAGCATCTTTGGCTTTGGTATAATCTCCTGTGAACATATATACCCGCCCCAATAAGGCCAGGGCTGTGCCTTTGGACATCCGTCCGTCTTCATTTTTGCTGAAACTGAGACCTTCGGAAGCTATCGTAAGGTCTTCGACAGCCTGGCCCAGGACTTCTCCCCGGGAACTCAAGGGATTGGTTTCCGAAAAATCGGTGACATAAGTGAGGTATATGGGGGCCCTCCCCCAGATTGTTCCCAACTCGTAATAAGCCCACCCCCGTGCACAACGTGCTTCCGCAATGATCTTTTTCCGGATGCTTTCATCCACTTCCGTTGCTTCAGGAACTTTATTAATAATAATGTTTGCCCGGTGAATGACCTGGTATAACCCTCTCCACATGCCCGTATTGACCGGATTGGAAGCATCGTGAGCGCCGTTGAGCACCTGGTTGAATTCAGCGGCCAATTGCCCTCCGCCCGAACTTACCTCATCGGCCCTTATATCGTTAAAGAACCAATAATACCTAGAAAACAGGTTGCCTCCGGACATAACACCATACATAGCATATAAGCCCGAATTCAATTCACTTTCATTCTGGTAGTACGTGTCCACGGCCAACTGGTTCGGATCGGTCTTGTCCAGATCGTCATAGCTACATGCACCGACTGTAAAAAGCAAGGTGATTGTGAGAAATGTGGCGATTATTTTTTTCATCTGTCTAAACTTTTTTTTGAACTGTTAACCTTTGATTTAGAACTTGGCATTCAATCCGATAAGGAAGGTGCTGGGTCTGGGGTATTGTCCGTAATCAATACCTTGAGTCAGTAAATTGCTGTTTCTCGATCCGATCTCGGGATCGTAACCCGAATAATCGGTAATGGTTAACAGGTTGCTCCCCGAAAGATAAAATTCGAGCCCGGAAATAAACCTGTTGCCATTGCGCGACAGCCATTCTTCGGGTATTCTGTACCCGATCTTAACGGTTTGTAACCGCAGATAGGATCCGTCTTCGATAAATCGATCCGAAGTACGTGTATTCCCGTTGGGGTCCGCATTGATCATACGGGGGATGTTAGTATCCGTATTTTGTAGTGTCCAGGCATCCAGAACGGCAACATCGGCATTGAATAACCGGAGTCCGCCTTCCCGGTATACTTTAGCAGCATTATATACATCATTGCCCTGAACGCCATTCCAGAACATATTAAAGAAGAAGTTCTTATAGTCGGCATTAAAGTTGATCCCGTAGGTGAAGTCAGGTATAAAATTACCGATGATAGCCCTGTCTTCAGGAGTGATAGTGCCATCGTCGTTATTGTCTTTAAAGATCAGGTCTCCGGGGGCTGCATTTTCCTGGTAGGGCGTATTGGGATTCCTGCTGTTATAGTCGTCAATCTGGGCCTGGCTCCGGAATATACCTTCCACCTGCCATCCGTAAAACTGCTGTATCGGGTCTCCGACCGATGTACGGGTAATATCAAAGCCGCCAGTATCTGAGTTCTGCCCGGCAAAGAGTGTTGAAGTTTCCGTAGCCATGCTGACAATATTGTTTCGGTATAAGCTCAGGTTGGCCGAAACATCCCATTTGAATTCGTTATCGTAGTTTGAATAGTAAGTTCCCTGAAATTCAAGGCCCCAGTTTTTCATCCCCCCGATATTGGCCAGTGTGCTCCCGGCATACCCGGCGGAAGAAGGAAGGGGGACGGCAAGTATTAAGTTGTCGGTCTTCCTGTTGTACCATTCGGCAGAAAATTGCATCCTGTTATTGAAAAGACCTATATCCACACCGGCATTGACCATGGTAGTGACTTCCCATTCCAGTTCGCCATTGGCAAGTTTGTCGAAATAAGCCCCTTGGAATACTTCATCGCCAAACAGTGCCGTGGTATTTTTCTGAATCCCCGCCTGGCTTTCGTAATCTCCGATACCTTCAAAACCTACTTTTCCCCAGCTTCCGCGGAGTTTTAGCTCAGAGATCCCGGAGTTTGCCATAAACGATTCTTCAGCTATATTCCAGCCCGCAGAGATTCCCGGGAATGACTGCCATTTTTTACCCCCGGCAAATCTGGAAGAACCGTCTCTCCGGATCGAGGCACTGAACAAGTAACGCCCGTCAAAGTCATAATTGAGACGGCTGGCATAGGAATAAATGGTATTTGCACCTTTGGAACTGTTCAGGATCGGGTCTGTGGCACCGGTAAGGATATCCAGTTTATTGTTGTCGAGACGGCCGGAGCCGCTCAGGCTACTGTATTTATTATCTTGTCTTTCGGCTATGGCTATCACATCAACATTGTGATCTCCAAAAGATCTTTTATAGCTCAACTGGTTAGAAAAATAAGTTCCTGTTGACGTATCCCTCGTATCTGTGACCTCCTTTTTTTCCCGGCCCCTGAAACCGTCAAAATAAATAGGTAAAATAATGCTGTTCCTGTTGTAGGACCAATCTACCCCTGCAATAAATTTGTATTTCAGGTCATCGGTAATATCAACGCCTATCGAGGCCGTACCGAAGATCCTTACATTCCTGTCGGTATTGCGGTCCATCAATGCGGCACGGACCGGATTATCCGGGTCTGTTGCGTCGGCGGCATCCGGCGCCCGGTACCCTCCGTTTACGGTTGGGTCGTAGATGGGGATATAGGGAACTCCCCTAATGGTATGTTGTATTAACGACCTGCCTCCCGAAACGGCTTCATTTCGCCTGTTGCCTGTGGACACGGTAAGGGTCTGGCCGATATGGACCCTGTCATAGATATCATGATCCGAATTGATCCTTACGTTATAGCGTTTATATCCTGTTCCGATGATACTACCCTCCTGCTTAAAATATCCGAAAGACGAAAAGAACCTGGATTTTTCCCCGCCCCCTCTAAGGCCCAGGTAGTGATTGGTTGTGAAACCATCCCTGAATAATGCATCCTGGTAATCAGTATCCGTCTGTGCATAGGTCTGACCGGCTCCCTGGTAGATGGGTTTATCCATGTTATCCCACCTGCTGGGGAAAGGTGCTCCGGCGTTTCCAAGGAGCATTTTCCCATATTGCATGTACTGTTCGCGGTTCAGCAAATTCAATCTTTTAGTGACCCGTGAAAAACCGGCATATGAGCGAAGTTCCACATCCGGTTTTTCGGTATAGCTTCCTTTCTTGGTCGTTATCAAAACCACCCCGTTAGCCGCCCTTGATCCGTATATGGCGGCTGCACTGGCATCTTTTAAGACCGAAATAGATGCTATATCATTATTGTCAAAATCTTTTAATGACCCCGCAGGATAACCGTCTACCACATACAGTGGATCGGCTGGAAAACTGACTGAGCCGATCCCCCTGATACGGACGATGGGATCCGTTCCCGGAGCACCATTATTCGTGACCTGCACGCCCGGCATACGCCCCTGCATGGCTTCGGTAAAACTGGGAGCGGGAAGTGCAGTGACTTCTTCAGACGAAATGGACGAAACCGCCCCAGTTACCGCTCCTTTCTTCTGGTTCCCGTATCCGATGACAACTACCTGTTCCAACTGGCTGGCCGATTCTTCCAGGCTTACATCTACAGAAGACGTTCCGTTTACAGGTTCTTCTACTGTGGTGAACCCCAGGTAACTGAATACCAGTGTTGCATCTGAGGGGACTTCTATAGAATAATTTCCGTCAAAATCAGTCTCAGTCCCCGTGGTTGTGCCTTTAACTACAACCGATGCACCCGGCAAAGGAGTGCCACTTTTATCAGTGACCGTACCAGTGACTGTCTCTTGAACTTCATCCTGCACAATCAGGGTATTGCTGTTCGATGTTTTTGCTGCCACGTGATAGAACATACACAACAATAACATAATCACTGAAAATAAGCGTAAAGATTTAAGCTCTCTTACAGATATAAAATGAGTTTTCCGGCGCATAATTTTTCTTGTCATTTAGTGGTTTTAACGTGAATAATGTTGAAGAAACTGTTCGGGTTTTCCATGATCTCCCCGAGATATACGTGACCCGAACCATAAATTATGACCGTGATCTTGTCCATGACCGCATCTTCCATTACAGATATTACAAATGGGCAAAAACAAGTGATAAAAATCAACCCAGAAGTTTCAACAGCAAAACAGCCAGGTCAACTTCCTAATTTCCGTAGCTACTGTTTTTCAGGCCATCCGGGCAAATCCTGATTTGTTGTCCGTAAAGCGTATCAAATACATCTGTAAGATAATTTCCGCCATTGGAATTGTATTTCAATTCAAAGAACATAAGAACCCCCAGGTCATTATCTATCACATATTCGGCGGCCTTAACAGCACTGACTTTTGGGGTGCTGTTCGCACCGGCATCCGGGTTTACCGCAATACCCTCTCCCAGTTGCGATTTGGAGAACCCGTTATCCAGGTAATTATTTATTTCGGCTTTCGAAACTGCCCAGTAAGACATGGTCCACCCATAATCGAGCAGGTCGGAAAGCTTTTTACCATTATACTTATATGAGAGGTCTTCCCGGGCCCCATGCCCGTAAACGCCCAGGGCTTTGGCTATAATCTTATCAGGCATAGCTTTCCGAATGGCATGACAGGCCCATATTAATGACCTGTTGTTGCTCTGATCGGGACATTTGGAATACTCATCGTCAATCTCAATACCATCAAGTCCGTACCTTTCCACCACGTCCCTGACCCTTGCGGCATAGGCTTTGGTATCTTCATAACTTTCAAAACAGGACCAGCCTGCCTCGTCCCAATTTCCCAGAATGCTCAGCAACACCTTGGTCCCGGCTTCCTGGAGTTGTCTTACATGAGTAATATTATTTTCCAGGAGATTAGTCACAGCAGGATTTAATCTCACTTCGGCCTTCCCTTCGGCATCCAAATTGATATTCCCGGCAAATATGACCGCTATATCAAAGGCCGGGCTTCCGTCTTCCATACGAATGCAGTCTACATTGGTCAGCAGGCTGTTTTTAGTTTCTATGTATACTACACTTAAAGGTGACCTGGGTTTGCTCTCCTCAACAATAGTATCGTTCTCTTTTTCCTTAACGATAGTATCCTTTTCCTTTTCCCGGTTAACTTCCGGGTTCTTCATCAAATCATCATTATTACAGGCTACTAATGTGGCTAATACTACTCCGGTGGTCATTAAAAGACGCCGTATTTTTTTAAAAAGATCAGTTGTTTTCATTCTAAAAATACATTTAAGGTTCTCATTGATTTTCTCACCGTTATAGCCATATCGACAATTCTTCCGGCTACATAACCGCTTATTTTCTATTTCTCTTATTTCTTTCCAAATAAAAGAGGGTGTTTCGTTCTATTTTCACCTTATAACAAGGGTTTTCTTATCCTCTAAATGAAAACTGACCGCGCCTACACGCTCTATCTTTTCCAACAAAACAGTGACACTTTCGGAGCGGTTTAAAACCCCCGAAAATACCATATCCCTTTTACTGGTATCTTCAAACTTCACTTCCAGGTCGTACCAGCGCGAAAGAATACGCATCATCGCTTCCAGTCTCATATCCTCAAACATAAACTGGCCGTTTTTCCAGGCTATCTTGTTAGTTACATTTACCGCAGTTACCACCAGAGTTTCCTTACCATCCTCTACCACGGACTGTTGCCCCGGAAAAATTGTCCTTGTTAAAGCCCCATTGCTTATGCTGACCTTCCCCTCCACCAAAGTGGTCAGCACCCGGCCTTCTTCACGATAACCCTGAATGTTAAATTCCGTGCCCAGGACTTCTACCACCTGTTTCCGGGTATGCACCCTGAAGGGGGTATCATCGTGTCTGGCAGCGGGTGATACCTCGAAATAAGCCTCCCCGTAGACCAACTCCACTTCACGGGGACGGCCTTTTGTAAACGATACCGGGTATTTTATCCGGGTCTCCGAGTTCAACCATATCCCCGTACTGTCAGAGAGCTGTACGTAAAACTGTCCTCCTCTCGGAACTGTTAGATAGTTATACACCGTCTCCGACCCGGAAACCGATGTCCCCTCCGTATACGCAAGACGTTTGCCATTGCTTTTCGCTTTGCCCGTAGTGTATGGACGACCTTCCTCAAGAACAATATCTTCTCCGTCTTCCAGGGTAAGGACCGCTTTGTTCCCTCCGGGGGTAATCGGGGTAACTATCTCCGTATTCTTAACCGAAAAACCGTTAAAAATGCTTTCTTTAAAGACAAATCCTATGGATAACAATAGTAAGATAACTGCTACTGCCGCATATTTTATATACCGGGAAATAAAGCGTGGCTTCCCGGGGTGATCCACAGGCTGTTTATGTACCTGCACAGGTTCAAACGGCCTTTTCAGTTTGGAAATCAGCCGGTTCCAGGAGGCTCCTTTATCCAGGTTATCCTCAAAGCCGGCCTTCTGCCATGTCTTGTATGCATACCGGTAAGCCTTAAAGGCGCGCCTGTTTTCCTCGCTCTCCTCTATCCATGACGTCAAGGTCCAGAATTCATCCGCCCCGATCTCTCCCGTGGTATAGGCCGCTATCAGCTCCAATATGTCGTCGGTGATCTTATCCATGACCCTATCGTCTATTTTATATATTACAATTTCTTAATATCAGGTGACAAAAATTAACGTGAATCTTTCAGAAGGAAGTCATTTACCCGTATAACAGGAAAGTATAAATCATAACCAAAAGCATACCCCGCCAGTCTTTAATTATGCTTCCCGAGTTTTTTGTAGCCAGTATCGGAAAAAGAAAAAGCCCGTTTTTTTTAGAGTCTGGCCAACTTTCAGGGTTTTGTTACGGCACAAAACAGTCAATGAAAGTAATCTCACACACAATTCCGTTATAATATTTACTTCTCAATCTATTGTATCCGCACTGAGTTAAACAAATGAGATTGCTCTTTAGTTACCGGGTTATTAAGTTACTGAGTTATTCAGGCAACATCACGTAAAATCAATAACTTAGTAGTTCAATAAATCAACTATCTCGGGGCAAGCCCGCGAGATATTCAAACGAGCAAACCTTAGCTCATTTCGATGCAGAGCATCGGGGAATAAAACCAATTTAATGGGATTTAATAACTACAACTATCTTATTGCATTTCTTGTGGGCTCACCATTTATGATACGCCACAAACCCAATGGGTTTTTATTCTGCAATTCCATTGGCAAATAATCCAGATCCCAGTTTTGGTAAGTAACCGGTTTCAAAAACCGTTTAATAGAGAAGGGCCCGACAGCAGTAAACCTACTATCGCTCGTTGCCGGATAGCCACCTCCATGCTGCGTTGCATAAAGTAGCCGGACACCATTGGAGAAGTTGTTTAACATTAACCTACCGGCCATATCGGACACGGTTTCAACGAGTGCTTGATACTTATGCAAATCCTGTTTTTCTGCAAATATGCATGCCGTTAATTGACTGGCAAAATGTTGGGACAAAGCAGCCAGTTCGTCTTCATTTTTATACGTAACCACAATAGAAAACGTTCCAAAAACTTCTTCGGAGAGATTTTCATTGGCCAAAAATACCGGCGTGTTGGTTTTTAACACAATAGATTCCACTGAAATTCCGTCTCCCGGTTTCCCTTGTGCCAAAATCTCCACCTGATCGACATTCAAGGCTGCCGCTTTTCCCCTTCTGAAGGAATCTGCAATACTATCCGTTAATAATGCCTGAGGTTCCATTGCCTTTAATTCATTTTGCAAAGCTGCTGAAAAAGAATTGAACTCTTCGGTTTCAGGGACAATTAATACTCCGTTATTGGTGCAGTACTGACCTGCTTTATCCGTTAAAAAATCTTTAAACCGTTGCGCAAATGCAGCCGCATTATTTTTCCAGTATGCCGGCAATACAAAAACAGGGTTTACGCTTCCCATTTCTGCAAATACAGGGATAGGTTCCGCTCTTTTGCCGGCCGTATCGTAAATGGCCCTACCCCCGGAAACGGATCCCGTAAAGCCGACAGCTTTGATTAATTTGTGCTTTACCAGGTATTGTCCTCCCGCATTCCTATTGGAAAAAATCTGTCCGAAAAGCCCCTTGGGATAACCTGCTTTTTCTAAAGTTGTTTTAATAACCTGTTCCATGTAAACACTCGTTTTCGGATGTGCAGCATGTGCTTTCACAACAACAGCGCATCCGGCGGCGAATGCCGCTGAAGTGTCAACCCCGGCGGTTGAAAATGCAAAAGGCCAGTTACTGGCTCCAAAAACAGCTACCGTACCCAAGCCCTTCCCGATCGTTCTGAGGTCGTAACCCTCATAATCCGAACCATGCACCTTCGTATCGATACGGATATCCAATACATGGCCCGACAACAGGGCTTCCGCATTCTCTCTCCACGCTTCTACCAACCAGCTCTTTTCAGCTCGCAGGGTCTCTTTCGGAAGGTGTGTTTCCTGATGTGCTATTGAAATGATTTCTTCATCTGAGTTTTCGATCTCACTGGCTATACTATGCAGTAAATAAGCACGATCTTTGACATGCTTATTTTTATACCGCAAATACGCCTGATGGGCCTGTTTTACGATTTTGTCTATATTTTCTATCGAAGTAAATGAATCCATAACTTACCTTTTTGTTTCTTCTCTCAATATTGTGGCCGGGAAAATAATTCTATACAGACAATGTCCACCTTCGAGGTGCTCCTGCCACTATAAGACGACGCTTTTTCCGCCCGGTGATCTCATTCATAACCGCATCCTCTATTATTAGATATTATAAAAGATCAGAAACGGGTGACAAAAATTAATTTAACGTGACTTAATGTCGTCCGGGTTCTTTTTGTTTTTCTCCTTTCCAATGCCAGGGAGATGAGTTGTAAATCTTTGAACCTTGTAGTGTTTGGAAGACCTTCCGTTGGTCTTAGTAGGTGTCGTGACAGAGCAAAGCCCCCTGCGGTAGGAACATGTAGGTACAAAATGGTATGGCAACAGACTCTTGTTATGATTTTTGTGAATATGGTCATCATAGCAAACACGCTAAAAACAAAATGGAGAATCTACGAAATATTATAGATTCTTAGCATATCTCCACTCGCCCCCCCTGTAAAATAGCCCCTTACTTATTTTGGTTACAAAACATCAAAGAAATAAAAAAATCAATTGAAAATCAATGGATTTCAAACGCTTACTATTTTTTAATAAAAAAAACCTATGTTTGTTATGATATTTTTTCTTTCTTTAAAAGAAAGTTTTTCATCAAAAATATAATATAAATTTCTCTCTACAATAACATTAGATAGCCTTATTATAATTTTTAAACTAAAACCGAAAATGATATGAAAACGCAAAACACTGTATTGAGAATCTGTACGGCCGTCTTTTTGTTTTTTACAATGATGAGCTGTGAATACATAGACATCCCACCAGGCGAACCTACGGAGCCTGACGAAGCTAAGGTGTACGTTGCCGGATATAAAGATAATGTAGCCATGTTGTGGAAAAATTATGGACCTCAATATCTTACCAATGGCGAAACAGGAGCTGCAGCCCAATCAGTAACTGTTTCGGACGGCAACGTATATGTGGCAGGGGAGAACAATGGTAAAGCCATGTTATGGGTAAACGGCAAAGCTCAGGCTCTTACTGATGGAACACAACGTGCTGTAGCTTCGTCAGTAGCCGTTTCGGGCAGCGATGTGTATGTGGCAGGGGAGAACAATGGTAAAGCCATGTTATGGGTAAACGGCGAACCTCAGACTCTTACCGATGGGACACAGAGAGCTCAGGCATTGTCAGTAGCCGTATCAGGCAGCGATGTGTATGTCGCCGGATATCTACGTAAATCCGTCAAAACAGAAACAATAGCAATACTTTGGAAAAACGGCAAACCTCAAGCCCTTACCGATGGGACACAGGAAGCTCAGGCATCGTCAGTAGCCGTTTCGGGCAGTGATGTGTATGTGGCGGGGTTTGAAACTGATGTTCATAGTAGTAACTATCTAGCCAAGCTATGGGTGAATGGCAATGCTCAAGTTAAAGCTCATGGAGGTAAGGCTTTGTCAGTAGCCGTATCAGGCAGCGATGTGTATGTCGCCGGATTTGCATACGACCATAAGAACGACGTAAGCGCAGCAATGCTTTGGAAAAATGATGAATCTCAACAGCTTACTGATGGGAGGGAATCTCAAGCCCGGTCAGTAACTGTTTCGGGCACCGATGTTTACGTGGCAGGAACTAAAGTTAATGAAGAAAACGATAAGGATGTAGCCATGCTCTGGAAAAATGGCGATCCCATTCAATTAGTTGAGGTTGATACCACTTTTTCCGCCCCTGTTACCGGTGCTATGAGCGTATTTGTAGAACAGTAACTGGTCAAGAAAGGCGGTAAACATAAAGGGGTTAGCTAATAAGAAGAATAATGGCAAGCGGAAGTATTTCTATGTGCTAAAAGTCCAACTGGTCACAACAGAGAATGGAATCCCTGTGGAGATGTACCTTCCCCTATCAAAGAATACATGAGAGAACGTATAGAAACCAGTATCAGCCTGATTACCCGTCCCTGATGTCAAAACATATAAATGCCGTAACCCCGAAAGGGTTTGTCATCAAGCTAATACTATTCGTTATGGCTTTCCAACCCGATAATTTTATTGAAAAACTGGAAACGCAGGTTATTTAGTATTCATTTTGTTTTAGCACCCCGTTCGAAGCCATGATATCCGCATTCGGGATCGGGCAGGCAAACTTCCTCGAATGTTTTTCCAGGGTATAGTGCACCGGGGACTCATGATCCAGTATGGTAGATGCATTATACGGATAAAAAGTCCGTGTCATCACAACATCATCCGAAGGGTCATCATTATTGTTGTAACGCCGCACATCAAACCAGCGGGTCACAAAAGGCATTTCCCTGCGGCGTTCTTCGGTAAGCTTAACTACTGCTTCCTGTTGAGAAGCTGCACTGAGGTATTTGACTCCGGCCGGCGCATCCGCATCCATCCTGGCCTCCCTGAGTTCGTTGAGTGTCTCCAGGCCCTCCTGCCAGGAACCCTGGCGGATCTGGCATTCTGCTTTGGTAAGGAGCATTTCAGGAACCGAAGGACCGTTAGGGATATAGGTGTTAAAAAAAAAGTAACCCGGGTAACTATAATTTGTGGTTCCAAGTTCATAGGAATAATCTTCTACCATGTGATATTTATACCTCAGGTCATACCTAGGGTCATAAAGGTCCAGCAATTCCGGGGACGGAATATTGCTTGAACCATTACGTAAATATCTTAAATAATAAAACTCCCCCCATTCCAATAAATGAGTGGGATCCTGTCCTTGGTTGCTATCGGCCGTATAAGGAAATTTTAACCTGATGGTAACGGTATCCGGATCAAAAATGGTCACTTCCCTAACCACATCCGAATAATGCATCTCGGTATTGTAATTTCTTAACCGGTTGTACATCCCCAGGGCCTCCTCAGCATATTGCTGTGCCCTGATATAATTGTATGACGACAGGTAGTACCGGGCTGCAAAAGCATAAACCGCTGGCTGGCTGGCTCTCCATGTCCGGTTTTTGTTATTGATCTTATCCAGGGAGGTGGCTAAAGTCAGGGCTTCCTTGAGGTCTGCATCGATAAAATCCCAGGTTTCATCAAGAGTGGCCCGGGCTACCGGTTCTTCAAAACTGATGGTTTCTTTGATCGGGAGCCCCAGTTCTTCCTTATTGGTTTCCGAATAAGGCAGGCAATACACCTGAGCCAGTTGAAAGTAGCTATATGCCCGTATGAAATGTGCTTCCACCTTAAGCTGTTGTTTCCTGTCCTCACTACCCCTTACCCTCTCAAGATAGAACAGAACCAGGTTTGCTGTAAATATTTTCTTCCATTCGGTCTCCCAGTAAAACCGTGTATTTATACGGCTTACCTCCTCCCGTTCCCACGTAGCATATTGCACCTCGTCAATTGAGTATATGTAATTGGGTTGGGCATCGTATAATGCTGTAAACAGGCCATAATCATCTGTTCCGCATACCAGTTCATAGGCTATTTCCTCTTCAGCAAAATCTCCGTAATTGTTTAACAGACTTTCCAGGTCTTCCACGGTTTCAGGAACTACGCCAGATGTTTTGGAAGGCGGTTCATCCAAAAAGTCATTACAACCTGTAAAAACTCCTGCTATAATAACAACGGCTATAAGTTTGTATATGTTCATCGGTTTGTATTTATTTTTATTATGCCCATAGAGGATTACCCCCCCTTTAAAAATTTAAATTGACCCCAAAAGTAAAAACAGGCTGCGCTCTTATGCTTCCCATGGGATACTCCGGGTCTTCGCCATAATCGTTAAATAGAATTACCCCTATATTATTGGCCTGTGCAAAAAAACGCAGGGTACCTATACCGTATTTTCCCAGCATATTTTTAGGCAACGAATAGCCCAGGCTGATCTCCCGGAACCTGATATGGGAGGCATCTGCTGTTAAATAATCGAGATTTGTGGCATAATTTATCCCCCAGTACAGATAACTATCGGGGACTTCCCCTCCCACCGGAACAGGGAGAACTTCGGAAGGATCGGAATCCAAAACTTCGCGGTAACGTTTGTTCACACGGATATTTCTACCCGACATTGTATTATCATATCCAAAACCCTCACGCCGGAAGACGTGGCCCAATTTAGCGGTAATGATAAAGGAAAAATCAAAATCATAGACCTGGAAAGAACTGGTCAACCCCAATGTGCTCGGGGCCACAAGGGTACCCTGGTTAAACACATATTGACGGCCATCTCCCGGAGGGTACCTGCCCATAAGCGGTATCTTTTTATCGTCAGGCCCGTAAACAGCAGGCAGCAGGTAGGGGTCTGATGCCGTCCCGGTATTGACCATCCCGGCATAACGGTACGACCACAAGGTGTTTACGTCATAGCCCTCTACATAAGAAGAGGGACTTCTTTGTTCAGTAAGATCTATTGTAAAGTATGACGTTCTGAAAAATTTGGTGATCCTGTTTTTGTTATATGCATAATTAATACTCCCCGACCATACAATATCCTCTCCCCTGATGGGGAGTACCGTGCCCAGGCTGATCTCAAAACCCCTGTTGGACATTTCTCCACTATTGATCTTTTGTTCACGGGTACCATACACGGAAGGTATGGACTGCAAGGCGATTAGGTCTGTACTGTTCCGGTCGTAGACATCCAGGGTTCCGTACAATCGCCTCCTCCAGAACGAAAAGTCCAGCCCCAGATTCACACTCTGGGTCCGCTCCCACCGTAAGGCAGGGTTCCCATAGCTGGAAACCCTTGCTGTAGGTCCCTGTATATACGGGTCCAAGACGCCACTAATATCTATCAATGGCAAAAAGGAGGTAGACCTGTCCACATTCCCGTTATACCCATAGGTTAGGCGCAGGTTTAACCGGTCTATCCATGCCTGCCCCTCCATAAACCCTTCACGCCCCACCTGCCACCCCAGCCCCACAGACCAGAACGGGGAATACCGGTATTTCGGGTCATCCGAGATCAGGTTAGAGGCATCGGTACGGTAACTCCCCGTCACCGTATACTTATCGGCAAAGGTATATGCCAGGTTGCCATATAATGAAAAATAACGGTCTGTAGTATTCCAGAATGTATGTGTTGTATATATTGTAGGTATGTTAAAACGTTGACCTTTCCAGTTTACAAACCCATCCGGAGGGTTTAAAACTTCTGCTGAGGTTCGGGTCCGGTCATTGTACCCATAAGCCCGGGGGTTTTGTGTAGATTCCTCAACCCGATCCGAAATTTCAGAACCCGCTACAAAATTTATCGCATGCTTTTCGGCCAATGTCCGGTCAAAGTTTAACTGGTTCCTGAAATTATAGGCTCGAACGGTCGTTTTAACCTGGCCTAAGAGTCCTCCCTCCGGGAGATTGGCCACAGGCGCCGTATCATAATCCTGGTTCCACCTGGCCCCCTCATTAACTTCCTTCCTGGCTTCAAACGATTCTCCCGTATAATGCCATCTCCAACTTGTCTGAAACAATTCGTACTGCAGTTTCGAGGACAACGTCAGGCCTTTAACCACCTTTAAGGTCAGCCCCGCCTGGAAACGGGTGTTTATATCCCGGGTTGTCAGGTCCCTGTGCCTGATCTCCGATACCGGGTTGTACGACCAGTCCGGATACGGAAACTTCTCCATGGGCACAAAGGCCTCCATATTGGGCGTGTAATACTTCAGGTAGGACATATCCGTCAGACTCCCGTCGGCATTGACCAGCATATCATAAGGCTGAAGGGATTGGATCAATCCCAGGTCCACACCGTTATTCTGCCTCTTCTCATATTCGAACATCCCCGAGAAGTCAAAGCTAAGCCAGTCTGTAATATCGGCCTGGTTCCCATAGTTGATCAATACCCGTTCCTCCCTGTCCCCTTTAAAAAAGGTCTTGCGGTCCTCGAACAGCAGTGACAGTCGGTTGGACAGGTGTCCCCCCCCTCCCGAAACCTCAATATTATATTGTCTCGTTACAGGCGTTTGCAGTAGATAATCCCGGATCTGTTGCCGGTTGTTCAGCCCCCTTAGCCGCTCCAGGGCAGCATCCCTCTGCTCCGGGGTGATCCGCCCTAAACGCGCCTCGTTCATCGCCGTCACCGCCAGGGATTGAGCACTCAGATCGCTAACCGATGCGGATGGCCGCAATTCTGGTCTTCCGAAAAAACCAGTATTAAAGCCTTTTTGTTCATAATCAATCACCTCGGCACTGGTGGCTACCGGGTTTACATAACCCAGGTCCAGCTTGCCCGAGGTCTTTACAAAGGAAGAAACCGAAACCCGCGGCTTCCCATGCTTACCCTGCTTACTGGTCACTACAATAACCCCGTTGGCCGATTTGGCCCCCCAGATGGAGGCCGCTGCAGCATCCTTTAATACCGTAATACTCTCCACGTCATTGGGGTTAATGTTTTCCAGGCCGCCTTCTATCGGAAAGCCGTCATAAACCACCAGGGGCTGTGCATC
Organism: Sinomicrobium endophyticum; assembly: GCF_052983315.1. Classification (NCBI taxonomy): domain Bacteria; kingdom Pseudomonadati; phylum Bacteroidota; class Flavobacteriia; order Flavobacteriales; family Flavobacteriaceae; genus Sinomicrobium; species Sinomicrobium endophyticum. The sequence continues at coordinate 137,417 of NZ_JBRKIS010000044.1, read as the reverse complement.
GGCCAGTAAACTCGACTGGCCCCGGACCCGGAAATTCACCGATCCGTCAGCTCCTACCGCACTCTGAAGGCCAGGCACCACCCCAACAAGCCGCTCTGCTATACTCGAAGCCGGTTTTTCCAGTTGCTCTTTTGCCACCGAGACAAAAGCCCCTGTGGCCCGTTCCCGGGATATGGTCTGATACCCCGTGGAGACCAGCACTACCTCATCTAAAGCGGTTATATTTTCCTCCAGTTGTACATCAATTACAGAGGAGCCTGTCTCAACAATGATTTCCCGGGGAGCAAAGCCCATAAGAGAAAAAGATAATGTACCTCCCACAGGGACCTCAATATGGTAATTCCCGTCAAAGTGAGTGACAACACCGTTCTCACCTCCCTTTACCAGGACTGTAACCCCGGGAAGCAGGTTTCCTTCGCTATCGGTAACTGTTCCCCGGATATCAACTGTTTGCGCGGCTGTAGTTACTCCGGAGATCCCCTCCTTTTCTCTTACAATAATCGTATTGTTATAAAATTCATAGGAAAAATATTCCGGGGCAAGGATCTTATCCAGTAAATCCCCCGTCCTCATCTCTCCTCTTGTTATCTTAACGGGGGAGGCACCCTCCAGAAGAGCGGGACGATAGATAAATTCGTAATCTGTCTGGCTTTCGATCAGGTGAAAAACCTCTTTTACAGATAATACAACATCCGTATCAATACGCACACGGGCATCCTGGGAAAACCCTTCGTAACACCCCAAACCAAAGGCCACGGTACAGTAAAGAATAAAGTTTTTCATCCCTGCCAGCAGGAGCAATCTCCCCATCAAAACGGGCACCCTCCTTTCATTTAGTTTTCATATAGTTCGAGTGAAGTTAGTTAACCTTTTTTAATTAACACTCTATAAGGAATAGAACTACTCCGTGGAAAAGATGCTGGTTTTGTTCCTTTTTCTGTTTCTCTCCAGGTAAGGGAGAAGGACCTATATTGAGAGGCACTTCGAGAATCTCTTCATTATGTAGCCCTTATATGCTGAAATATTCTGTTTTATTTTTACTTTATAATGAGGGTTCCATCCGTTATCTGAAAACTCACCCCGCCTACACGCTCTATCTTCTCCAGCAAAACAGTGACACTCTCCGAACGCTTCAAAACCCCAGAAAATACCATATCCCTTTTACCGGCGTCTTCAAACTTCACTTCCAGGTCATACCAGCGCGAAAGAATACGCAGCATCGCTTCCAGCCTCATATCCTCAAACCTGAACTCACCGTTTTTCCAGGCGACCTCGTTGGTTACGTTTACCGCAGTTAACTCCAGAGTTTCCTTACCATCCTCTACCACAGACTGTTGCCCCGGAAAAATTGTCCTTGTCAAAGTCCCATTGCTTACGCTGACCTTCCCCTCCACCAAAGTGGTCAACACCCGGCCTTCTTCACGATAACCCTGAATGTTAAATTCCGTGCCCAGCACTTCTACCACCTGTTCCCGGGTATGCACCCGGAAGGGGGTATCATCGTGTCTGGAAGCAGGAGATACCTCAAAATAGGCCTCCCCGTAGACCAGCTCCACTTCGCGGGAATGGCCTTTTGTAAACGATACCGGGTATTTTATCCGGGTCTCCGAGTTCAACCATATCCCCGTACTGTCAGAGAGCTGTACGTAAAACTGTCCCCCTCGCGGGACCGTTAGATAGTTATACACTGTCTCCGCCCCGGAAACCGATGTCCCCTCCTTATACACCAGATGTTTACCATTGCTTTTCGCTTTGCCCGTAGTGTATGGACGGCCCTCCTCAAGAACAATATCTTCTCCGTCTTCCAGGGTAAGGACAGCTTTGTTCCCTCCTGGGGTAATCAGAGTAACCATCTCCGTATCCTTAATCGAAGAACCGTTAAAAATGCTTTCTTTAAAGATGAATCCTATGGATAACAATAGCAGGATAACCGCTACTGCCGCATATTTTATATACCGGGAAATAAAGCGTGGCTTCCCGGGGTGATCCACAGGCTGTTTATGTACCTGCACAGGTTCAAACGGCTTTTCAAGTCTGGAAATCAGTCGGTCCCAGGAGGCTCCTTTATCCAGGTTATCCTCAAAACCGGCCTTTTGCCATGTCTTATATGCATACAGGTAGGCCTTAAAGGCACGCCTGTTTTCCTCGCTCTCTTCTATCCATGACGTTAAGGTCCGGAACTCATCTGCCCCGATCTCTCCCGTGGTGTAGGCCCCTATCAACTCCAATATATCGTCAGTGATCTCATCCATGACCGTATCTATCCTATATTTATATTATGAGTACATAAAAAATCCAAATTTATTACTTTTCGGACTTAGGACATCAAGACATCACACTGATTATCTCAGTCCTCGACATTTTAAATGTCCTATGTCATAAATCCTGTAGTCTTACGTCTGAATTATTTTTCGTCATGTACTAAAATTTTATATACTACACTTTTTCAAAAAGCCAGAAAAAGTGACAAAAAATCCAATTGTTTAAAAAACAACAATAACAGGACCATGGTAACAAGCGATTGGCGAAGCTGTTTCAGGGCCCTGGAATAATGAGTTTTTACCGTGTTTATAGAAATACCCATTTGTTCGGCCACTTCTTTATATTTCATGTTTTGCAGTACGATGGCCTTAAAAACTTCCCTACCTTTTTCAGGCAGGGCTTCGATCTCCTTATAAAGTTTATTTTTTTTCTGCTCCGAAACTTCGCGAGAGATCTGTTCTTCTTCCATAAGTGTATTGACCTCATCTTCGATCTCCTCAAAGTAATACCGGGAATTTCTTTTAGCAGCCAGCAAGGCATTATTCCGCACAGCCATAAACAGATATGGGCCAATGGGCGCTTCAAATTCCAAATACAATTTTTTGTCCCAGATCTTTATAAATAATTCCTGGACAATATCTTCGGCCATAGAAAAGGAACCGCAATACTTCAGAGCATAGCTGCTCAACGGCTCATAGTAAAGCTCAAACAACTCTTTGTAGCCCGAAGGGTTTCCATTTTTAAGTTTTTCCAGGATGGTCAGATCTCTTGATCCCATAAATATATTGCCACAACAAATTAATCTCCAAAGCTATTTTTGGAGTTCATAAACAATTATAGGGCAAAACTCTCCTATAATGGCGCGTAAATTAACTAAAATAATGTGAATCAGCAATAGCCCCTCCCAAGGTTTCACCCTTATTCGAAGAAAATTCAGGTATGACGGGAAGAAAAAAAACCCTTTTGTTATGAGTTCTCAGAAATTGATTACCTCATCAAGAGCTTTGTCTGCTTCCTTATGAATAAAATTAGCCTGGTAGTTCAGGATTGTTTTTAATCACTATGCCGATATAATTTCTGTAACATTAACGGGTGTATCCTTTCCCCTGCAATATTACCAAAACTATGACGGGCAATATGATTCGACAACGACTTTTCTATACCACATTGGGTAGCAATACGCTCAAGGTATTTATTGAGAAGGCTTGCGGCATTCCTTGTTTTTCAAAAACATCCTCCGGGTTTTTGAGGTCCGCATCACGCAAAAATGGAAATACAAATCCTTGGTGTATTTGTAATAGTCACTATTGTGCGACCTGAAAAGTCGTTGATATAAATGTCTCGTTGTTGTACAAAGAGAGACCTGTTATTCTGCTAACAGTAGCCTACTTCGACATGCGTGGCTGGTAACGGCCGGGTATGAAGCTCGAAGGACAACGTACCGAAAGCTAATATTAGCTACCTGTCAAATATTGTGAAATATCTAAAGGTGCTGGGAGTTCCGCCTGGTATAGGGCAAGGCTAACCGGTAGGATTAAATTAAATGAACTGTTGTAAACATCGTAACTATTGAGGAGCCAAACGGGACTGATAGGCTTCAGCCAAAAAGGCAACGCGTGGGACAAATCGCTAATAGTTCGATTTGCGCAGACAACAACACGCACGGTGGAAAGACAGAATCTAACCCGGTTATGTTATATCAATGGAACAGGGTAAGCCCAATTGTCCGCTCTATGCTGCTTTTAATAGAAGTAAGAGCAAAGTTCCTCCGCAAGGAGAACCTATGGGTGAGTGGGTAAAGGATGAAGCAAAAAGCGAAGGGATGCCTGTAATGGGTGTCATATGGGATGAAACGATTGCCCTACGGTGAAAGCCGGCTGACTTGCTTCTGGTCAAACTTCGTAATCAACTTAAAGAACTTCACATTAAGAAGGCAAGCAAATGACTACAACCAATAACATGCGCGTGGATGCGGCCCTCACTCGGCTGGTAGACTGGGAGACCATTGACTGGTCTTACCATGAAGCCGTGGTAAAGAAGCTTCAGGTAAGGATTGCGAAGGCAATTCAAGTTGGTAGACAAAGGTCAGTGAAAGCTCTCCAATGGTTACTAACACATTCTTTATCAGCCAAATTACTGGCTGTAAGGAAAGTTACACAAAACAAAGGTAAAAACACTCCCGGAGTGGATGGCAGAGTGCTATCCAAACCTGAACAAAAAGTTGCTCTGGTAAAAGAGTTAAGCCGCAGGAACTACAAACCCATGCCGCTTCGACGAATTTACATTCCCAAACCCAACGGAAAGAAACGTCCTTTAGGAATTCCGACCATGAAAGATAGGGCGATGCAAGCATTACATGCTTTGGCGCTCATTCCCGTCGCAGAAGCTACCGCCGACAAGGACAGTTATGGTTTTAGACCGGAACGTTCTACAGCGGATGCAATTGAACAACTCTTTGTTGTATTATCAAGGAAAAGTTCACCACAATGGATATTGGAGGGAGACATTAAAGGCTGCTTTGACCATATCAGTCACCAGTGGATGTTGGACAATATCTGTACAGATCAGCCGGTACTGAAGAAATGGCTAAAAGCCGGATACATTGAAACCCGGAAACTCTTTCCAACGGAGGAAGGGACTCCTCAGGGAGGAATAATATCCCCCACGCTCTGTAATATGGTGCTGGATGGTCTGGAGGAAATCCTCAAAAACGCATACAACACCAAACAGGGCATACACTATGTGCGATATGCGGATGACTTCGTTGTAACTGGACATTCAAGGGAGCTGCTGGAAAACGAAATCAGGCCGATGATAGCCAACTTCCTGAAAGAACGGGGACTGGAACTTTCCATTGGGAAAACCAAAGTCACCCATATTACAGAAGGATTTGATTTTCTCGGTCAGAACATTCGTAAATATAAGTGTGGAAAAGACCAGTTCAAACTTCTTATTAAACCGTCCAAAAAGAATGTTCAATCATTTTTAAACCGTATCCGACAGGATTGCAGAGAAGCAGGTTCCAAAGATCAGGCCGCACTGATCAGAACCCTTAATCCCAAAATAAGAGGATGGGCTAATTATCACCGGTCTGTGGTTGCCAAAGAAACGTTTAGTAAGATCGACCATATCGTTTGGCGCCAAACATGGCGCTGGGCAAAAAGGCGTCATGCTAACAAAGGGAACCCGATGGATACACAGAAAATATTACTGTAAAATCCAGCTAAGGAATAATTGCTTTTATGGTCTCGAGGTACAAAAGGGTGGAACGAAAAGAAGGATTGTGCTGGTAAATATGGCTGATATCCCTATCAGACGCCATACAAAAATCAGAAAGCAGGCACACCCCTACGACCGACAGTATGACGAATATTTTGAAATACGCACATCAGAGAAATGGAGGCGGAACAACAAAAGAAGTCTGGTAAAATACCAGATAGAATTGTAGAAAGGGTTATGTCCTTGCTGTGGAGATAAAATTACCATTAACCAGAAGTGGTATATCCATTTGTTGGTAAGAGCCTCGAAAGGTGGAGAATACTGTATGGGTAATATCTGTATTACCCACCCATCCTGTCATAAAATTGGCTTTGAAAAGAGTTTTGTGTATGTATTGCCGGTTACACCTATCAAAGTGTAATTAAGATTTGACTTGAGCCGGATGAGGTGAAAATCTCACGTCCGGTTCTTAAGGGGGAAAGGGGGAGCAATCCCCCTGACCTACCTGACTGATCTGACAGTTGGAGGTTACTAAAAATCACCATCGCCCCTCTATTATACATCTTTTATCATTTTGGTTTTAGCAGGTCGCGTGCCATTCAGCCTTCCCTTTCGGCTACGCCACCAAACAACAGATGTGCCCAGGTCGCTGTTCCTGCGAGGATACCCCGCAGCAGGGGCATGCTTAAATAATTTTCCTATAAATAGCAACAGCGGTTTATGCGGAAAATTATTTGACCTGGACACACCGTAAGGCCAACCGCTTCCGTTGTCCCGGGAGCGTGTTGGTCTGTTGTTTATAGCACAAGACTTGCGAAAACCAAAAACAAGTGTAGCCACAAATTCCTGTTTTTAACATTGTCTTTTATCATAACTGTCTTCTCCATAATCTATTTCTCTTTACTATCAATCAAACCTAAAATCCTAAAATCAGCAGGGCTGCCGAGATCCGAGTGCATACAGCCCAAAACATCGGTTGTGACACAATCGGACATCTTGCCGTTATCTTCGACGGTAACTAACCGTATTATTACAATACCTTAAAGCATGCTATGAATAGTTATATCATTTTAATAAAGATTTTCTTTTATGTACTTCAGCTCTTTGGGTGTAATCGCTACCCGGAAATAAGGTTTTGCAAGAGGAGGATGGACGAGTTTTATATTGTTCAATATTTTTTTTAAATCCTGTTGGATGACAGAAAATTTCCTTTCTAATCGGGAACAGCGGTTTTTATAATAGTCCAGTTCTTCCCTGGTTTCTTCCAATTGCAAGTCCAAGGGCAAAGGTTTCCCATCTTTTTGCTTTGGAAAAGTCTTCTTTTCCTGCCATAGCTTTTTCTTAGGTCCCCGTGCAGGAGAAGTATTTTCAAACAGGGATTGCAGCATCTCCACAGTAGGTTGGGTCTGTTGCTTTTCTATATCCTTTACCATAGAAACAACAGCATTAATACGCTTTTCCAGTACATTTTCCAAAGTCTGCATGTTTGGCCCTATGACATCTTTCGGAGAGATTTCATTGTACTCAAAAAAATCCAGCATGAGCAACAAAGTCATGGATTGGGATTGGGACAGTTTTTTGCAATACTTTCGGAATTTTTGGGCTACCGAAGTTTTAATCTTCAATCCTTCAAAGGCTTCTTTTTCGTATCCTATATCCATTTTTTCATAAAAATTTTACGGGTTTTACTGGGCTGAGCGCGTTTTTGTTATAAAAATGGAAAATTTTATTTCATGGCAATAAAACCATACTAAATCAATTCGTTGATTATAAGAGTGTTACAAACAAACATAATCCGTAATGTCGCGTCAGCGCATTACCCTCTTGCTATTCCCTTAGATTCGCTTATAATTTTCATTGTAACTAAAACCTCCTGGACGGCCCACCTAAATACATAAAGTTAAACATCTCATAGAGTCGGTCTGCTATCCGGTTTCTTCGCTCTTCCATTTGATTTCCATAAAAAGCTTTCAGTTCGTCAATGGTAAGATTGGTAGTGACAAAGGTCTTGGTGCCCTTGTATTTGAATTCATTGTAGCGGAGTTCTAAAATCCTGCCCAAAAGTTTTTCTTTTACACCCCAAGCGTTGGCCAGGCGTTCTGTTCCAAGATCATCAAAATGTACTTTCCCTTTGGCGAATTTCTCGATAACATACTCCCCTTCCTTATTATACTGGGGTACCACATCATGGACGGATATACTACTAAACCAAAACTGCATCAGGTGATATTTCCTGCTTATGCCTTAGATAATGTCAAAGACAGAACTTTTATCTGTCCCACAGGGGCCATATATTAAAAGTCCTTTTCGCAATTCTCCGTTGGATTCTTTTTCAAATGCTATGTCATTAGCCCAATATTGAGAGAGCAGGTTTAGAAATTCCCGGTTATACTGGTCAACAATAAAGGGACGGTTCATCTTTCCGAAATAGAGCTGCCCTTCCTTCCATAAAAAGGATTTGAATTGCGCTGTGGTCATTATAGACTTTGGCGACTTTTGAGAGACACAAGGAGATACACCATTCGGAAAAACCTTTTTCTTTTCATCAGCCATGTCATTTTTACCTTCCTTATCCTTTTGAGGGGTGGTTTCAGGTTCAGTTCTATACTTTGTCTTCCCTTTCATGGCTTCCTCGGGTTTACTTTTCTTTTTTTAAAATTTTTCTTTTTATAATTATTACTATTTAATATTTCTTCTTTAGTATTATCTCTAAAGAATGCTTGTATAGGCTTCTCAAAGATGCTGATATACCTATTCAGGATTTCCTTAGTACCCTCATCCCGGTACAGATGCCTCTGGATATACCCCAGATCCTCCAGTTGTTTTAACCAGAAATTGATGGGTTGGGTAGATACCTGGAACAGTTCCTCAAAATACCGGTTAGTAGCATAGCAAAAGCCTAACTGGTTGGTTAGGGAAGTGATCTCGGCATACAGGATTTTAGCATTCGGGGTCAATCTTTTGTCATACCTGACCGGTGCCGGGAGAACGGAATAATATGACGGTTGTTCTTTTTGCATTATTTCCGGCTGGGTTTAATCAGACCGGGGTTTTTCCGGGCCAATTCCAAAAGTTCTGCTTTAGAAAAGAAAATAGACCGCCCGATCTGGAAATAGGGCACTAATCCCTTTTTCTTCCAACTGATCAGGCTTGTTACCGAAATCCCCAGGAACCGGGCAGCTTCCTTTTGGGTTAACCGGTCTTCTTCCGAGTTCATGGGGGTATGGGAAACTATTTCGGTCTTCCGGATTTCTTCCACAACCATGCGTACCACCCTTTTCAAGTCTTCCTTGTTGTGGGTATAAAACAATACATTGCTCATCATCAAACTGTTTTAAGATTAAACTTCCGTTTCAACAGTTCAAAGTTGGCTTAAAAAGGGGAAGACTCGTTAAACATTCGCCTAATTGAAAATACAAGGGATTGAAAATAAGACAAGTGTATTCAACAATAAAGCGTTTTTATCTTTATCGTTTTCTTCTAATCCGGTCAAGAAAGGTTCGGATATTGGGAGTGCTTTTATAATTCTCTGAAAATTTATTCTCACTGGGAATTTTTTCTATGGAATTTCCCAACCAGGGATAAATGGTATTGAGAAAGGTAGAGACATCCGAAAATGAATTGGTGATAATTTCTTCTTTACACAAAACCCAAAACAATTCAATAAAGTTTGTTTTATCATCTATGGGAGGGGCTTCAAAAGGGCCTTTTATTTTCCGAAGGCGTTGATGTTTTTTTTCGGTTTCAAAGTGCATGTAAACAAAATACCGGATTTCGTTCTCGTATTGATGGTAATAATAGTCATTCAGATAATTCACCAGGTCTTTCTGCCCTATCCCCTCTTTTCCGTGGTATCCCTGCGGCCGCAGCTTTAATTTTAGGGATACAGTTGAAACCGGGGCAAAAAGATGATCTTTAAGTTTTATATTTGATCTTTCAGGTACTTCTTCAGGATTTTCTTTATAGTCCACTACTTTCCAAGAGCCGTCTATATATTTGACCCGCCGTTTTTTGATGTAAAAATATACGGCTGTTCCGCTAATTGCCGTGAACAGGATATAAATTACGGCAAAAGAAAAACGCCAGAACGATCCGTATGAATCATCCGAGAAAAAGTATATAAGCAGAAAAGTAAAGAGGATAAAAAGAGAAACAAAGAATATAAGATAGAGATATGTTTTGAAGAAATGTTTGATTTTTCGGGTGAACCTGTTAATGGCACGATCAATTTTCATCAACAGTATCCCGATATGTTCAAAAAAACGGTTCATACTTTATTCCAGGTATCCTCCATTTCCTTTTGCTTAAAATCTTCGGCGATTTTTACATAGCGCTTAAAAGAGCTTTCTTTCTTATGGCCCGTAATGTTCCGGACGACCAATTCTTTCATGCCTAGGATCAGGCTATTGGTCACAAAGGTTTTCCGGGCAGTATGGCTGGTAATCAATTCGTGTTTGGGAAGGGTTTTATCAATCCGTTTCTGGCCAATATACCGGGTAATAGTAGTTGGGGCGTCTATCTCTGCTTTCTCACAACATTTTTTAATATATTCATTAAACTTTTGGGAGGAGATCACCGGTAAAGGTTCATAAATAGTGTCCTTATATTTATCCAACAATGCCTTTGAATAATTGTTTAAAGGAATAATATGGTCAATGGTTTTGGTCTTTTGAATATTCAGCTTAATATGATCTTCAAAAATATTCGATGGCCTTAGCTGTCTTACGTCAGAAAACCTCAACCCTGTGAAACAACTAAAGCAATATGTATCCCTTACGTGCTCTAACTTTTTAGTCTCATATTCATGATTATACAGTGTCATTAACTCTTCCATGGTAAGATATATGACCTCGACTTCCTGTTCCGTAGTTTTAAATTTTTTGAAGTCATGATTATCATGGTAACCTCTCTCATGGGCCCAATTCATAAAGGTTTTAAGTATACTTATGATCTTGGCAAAGTAGTTTACAAGGATTTTCTTTTCTTGGAAGGCATAGTCCCTGAAATTCTCGAAAAAATCTATTGTAATTGTATCAAATCGAAGCAGATAATCCTTCTCTATCGAGAAATTCTCGATAAAGTTTTTTGCAGTTCCATATCTGATTAAAGTTCGTCCAGCCTTTGTACTTCTACCCTTCTCTATAAACTCATCAAATGAAGGTAAAAATTCGTGGGAGAAATTTAGCCTTTCACCGCTTTCCATCTTTACCATTATAAAAGATTTATTAGCCGCAATTTCGTTTAACAAAATATATCGGAATAGTTTTTTTGCCCTATTCTCATATTCATCAAGAATTTTGTTATACTCAATATGATTGTTATAAGGCTGAGATTTTAAAGGAGCTTTTATTCTTTGCTGTCTTTTACTCCAATCACTTTCCTTTGAAGAAACTCCTTTTACACGTTTCCTTATCCTATCATTATTAAATGTCAAACTATAAAATACAGGAGCATAACCTTCTTTATTTTTATTGCTTTTATCTAAATAAAACGAAACTTGCATATCTATTTAAGTGAATTTAAAGACTTTAAATTACTGACAAATATACTGACAGAATTTAGGTAAAAAAATGTTTAGATAAATTTAAACAAAATTATTTAAACCTCTCATATTAAATATTACATAGTTAAAATAAGTTTCAAAAAATTAAAATCATATGATACTCCCGCCCCGAGTACAGAAAAGCCTTGTAAAGTATTTATTTTACAGGGTTTTTTATTTTTTAGGGCAGCAGATAGACAACTTTATGATCTTATCTATAGCCGCTCATATTTAATTCCCCTTCTATTTAAGATATTCTTAAACTGATATAACACCGGTTTCTGCGCCTCAAATCATAACGATTGAATCCGGTGAACTTCATATTTCTCAAATAAAACCAATTTCGAAGCACCAGTCCTTTTGTCGTTACAGTTGGTTTCTCCCAGGACAATGCTTTTTTGATCATTCGTCTCCGTCGCCCTGCCAACCAACATAAACCTTAACTTACCCAAGGTTACGATAACAACAATAGAAAAAAAGGTAAAACGAAATTACGGAAGATTATTCATCATACGTTTGTTCGTTTTTTCAATTCGTCACGAACATCATTGTACCTTGAACTTACATATTTATTTTTTTTGTTTGGATGCATGCTCAATAGCATAACATGAAGTGTTCTAACATCACCGGTTTTCATATGATAATCAATTAATTTGTTAAATTCCTCGTAATCCTTATTTTCTATAATCTCTCTTACTTTGAAAAAAACCTGGTCATACTTGTCGATGTTTTGGTTTGTTGACATTTTATGGGGTGTTTTAGATCTATACAAATACTTCGCAGTATACTTAAACGCAAAAAATGGTAACATATGAATAAGTGCATACTATAGCATGTTGAAAAACATACGATAAATTCGGGCAACCGGACTATTGTATGTGAACGTCCGTATTTTCAATATGTTGGGTGGTAGAAATTTTGGGGATTGTTATACAAAAGAAACAAAAAAAAGGGGGGTGAAGATTAATTTAAGGTAAAATAAAATTTCTCTTCAGGAATATTAATGAACTCGTATAAACCTTTTTGTGGTTAAGATAAAGATAGCTAAAGAGTAAACAAGTTCATTATCTGTCCTGTTTTAACCTACAAAATTTTAAAGGTACAAACGAAAAAAATCGAAAAAGAAAAACTAAAATTATCCCGAAGCCTAACCTATATCATTATAACAGATATGATTCTGGTTATCGCTTTTATACTTCTTCATTTTTCAGAAGTGGAAATAAACGGAAGGTTCACTTACATTTTTATGTTAAGCATGTTTATTGTATTTATAATTATTAATATATGTGTCGTGTTTCAAATTTTAACAGGACACTAGTGTTATTCTCTATAAAATAAAAACCTATCATTAACACTTCAAATATTGACCGAAAAAGTAAATATTCCTAAAGACCACCTTATCCAGTTACTTTCAAAAGAGGTTACCATTATCTCAATAGGCAACCTCTTGTATTTTTCTATAATCGTATAATCTTATTCATCCTGTTCGGAGTATACCTTGTAATATTCCTCTATCTCCTTTTTAGAAAATCTTTCCAGATAGTGTTTCGGTAAAGCTGTGCTTTCCGGGGTATTCTGTGGTACTCGCTCCTTCCATTCCTTTTTACCATTGCCCTTAACAATATCAAAAGCATCATATAGCTGTCCCGTTGCGGTATAAGCTTCAAAAGAAAGTGTGCTCCCGTCAATAGATATTATCTGGTAGAGTTGTGTATTACTTGCGGCCCTGTCCATCCAGCGTTCCGTAGTTAGATTGTACATTTTAGGCCCGCTTACAGACACAACGTACATAGTTCCTGATTCGGTGTCTGTATTAGTTACACCCACCGGAAGGTTTCGCCCTCTTCCGTACGTATGATCGTGTCCCTGCAAAACAAGGTCTACTTTATATTTATCAAAAAGAGGTTTGAATGTCTCCCTGAATTCAAGGTTATCCCTTCCTTCCTTGGAAGAAAAAATGGGATGATGAAAGGTGATAACCGTCCATGCTTTCTTATTTTCAGACAAGATCCTGTCTAGCCAATTCGCCTGTTTTTCCCTGGAAGTCTCATCCAGGATAATTTCCTGGGAATTCAAAGAAATAATCCGGCAATTTCCGTAATCCAGGTAATAAACGGAACCTTCCAGGCCTTCGGGACCATTGGACGGCATATGAAATGTTTTCTGCCAGTGAACATCCAGTTGTAAATTTCCCTTTTCGTCCCGGTCGTATTCATGGTTCCCCGGTGACGGAACACTGGGTATCATGGCATGGATAAAACTCCCGGCATGATGCCACTCTCCCCATTCCTTGTCGTTATGTGTCCTGTTTATCAGGTCTCCGGCATGCAACATAAAACGGGCCCTGGGCATAGCACTGTAGGCCTGCCGGATAACCCTGGACCACATGGATTTTAAGTCGTTCTGTGCATCCCCGAAATATATAAAGGAAAACGGCTGGTCTTCTTTCGGGGCCGTACTGAAATGATACCACTCGCTCCAGGACTCCCCCTGCCCTACTCGGTACGCATATAAAGTTTCCGGTAACAGAGAATCGATTTTCACAGTGTGGTAATTAGCCCTGACACTATCAACTTCAAGAAATGATGTTTCCGCTTGCATACGTTTTGCTTTTGAGGGGAAATCCGGGGAAGCATCGGCTTCGGCTATTTCCAGATAGGAGATGCGGGTTTCGCCATCGGTCCTCCAGTTTACGGTCTGCGAAGTTCGCGGATCATCACTCCACGTCAATACGATACGGTCAGGAAAAGGGCCGGGCAAAAACTCCTGCCCGTTTACTACAGTGCAAAAAATACTGATCAGAAAAACAATTAATAGTTGGATCTTATACATAATTTATAGTTTTTAATTGAGATTAAACCGTACTCCGAAATTCCCCCAGGCAGAATAATACATATCGTCAAGAGGACGTCCATCTCCGAATTTGAAGGAGATCGGGGCATTGGTAATGTTACTGAGACTTACAAAAACACTCCACTTCTTGTTAAGTTTCTGAGATGCTGAAATATCTATCTGCTTCCTGCCTCGTTCCAGTTCATCCTGGTCGGCATTACTTCCTAATTCAGTTATATAAGTGTCATAAAAATACATGGATACCCGCCCGGAAAAACCGTATTTTTCATAGGAAAGCGAGATATTGCCCACATGAGGCCGCATTTCGGGGAGTTTTACGGTCCTCAGCTGCTCAATACCGGGAACCTCCATTTCCGAATCTACATACGTGTAATTTGCATAGATACCCAGACCGTTGAGAAATCCGGGGAGAAAAGTAAGCTGCTGTTGCCAGGACAATTCCAACCCTTTTACAGTAGCACTGGCGCCGTTTACCACCTGCTCCACCTCCCAGCCATCATATGTGCCGCCTTCCCGGATGTAATTGGATTCATAAAGGTAATTTTTGATCTTTTTATAAAAAACACCCCCGGATATCAGCCCTACGGATTGAAAATAGTGTTCAAAAAGCAGGTCGTAGTTTACCGAGGTAGCTTGTGTAAGTTCGGGATTACCCATATTTATTTCTTTCCTGCTGTTCAAAACCTCTTCCCAGGGAACCAGGTCGTAATAGCCGGGTCTGGAAAGCGACCTTGTTACTGCAAACCGGAAATTAGTATTCTCTTTAAATGTGTACTTAATATTTAATGAAGGAAAAAAACCGTCAAATGTTTTATCCGAATCAACTTTCCTGGTATCCAAATAATTACCATCTTCATCAAAATTCACCTGGTTTCCCTTATAATGAAATCCCGTTTGTTCGTAGCGTACTCCCCCTACCACTTCAAAATTATTAAAATTCAGTTTGGTCATAACATACCCGGCACCGAGGTATTCGTTCCCGAAAAAGGAATCAGGATCCGTATTCTGACGGGTATAGGTCTCATTGTCCGCAAACAGGTTTTTGTTATTTTGGTAAAAATTATCCAGGGCCTCGGCATCCGGAAAATTGTCCAGCACGTAATTATTATCGAAATGATCGTCTTTGCGGTAACCGGAAAGATAGTCGGCCAGAACAAATTCTCCTTCCCTGAGGTCGTGGAGAAAATAGTTCCTGGAACGATCATTATATTTATACCGGAATCGTCCGCCGAATTTCAATTCACCGGAGATATCACCTGCTGTATAAGATTTAGAAATGTTAAAAGTGAGTTGGGCATCATGGTCCCTGGAGGAATCATGACGGTTAATATACCGATTGGTGGTGTACTGAGAAGGATCGTAAGGATCAGCTTCCGTATAGTCGATCCGGGGAGCCTTGGGGTCAGAGATATCCAGCACTCCTGACATACCCCTCCTCTCGAAAGTGGCATTGTAATAAATAGGCTGATCGTAATTTCCGCCACTATAGGTGAGGTCGAAATCTACACTCCATGAAGAAAAGGAGGTTTTCCCTCCAAGGGAAAGGACCGTAAGATCGCGGTGATAATCCCGCCAGTTTCCGAACTGGGAAACCCGAATACCACTGATTTGGTTTGCAGAAACATATTCCCCTATGCCGGTTATCCTGCGCAACCTGTTCTGAATTTCATAGTATTTATTATAGGAGCCCCTTATATAGTATCTGGAATTGTCATCGGGATAGTAGTCGAACTCTGCGTTTACCCCTGCATTATCTCTTTTGATCATGTACCCGGTGAGATCATACTCCTCAAGCATTAGCTGTTCTCTTCCGTCAAATTCATACGTATCATATCCTTTTTCTACCCGGTCTTCACCCCGCCAGGTTCTCAGGTAATTAGCGCCCACAACAAATCCCGTTTTTTTTAATCGTTGCCCATAAGTTGCCCCGATCTCATAATTGGCTTTGTCTACCAGGTTATTGTAACCTACGGAAGCCTTTGCATCCAATGTCATAGAATTCAGGGGAGGGCTTTTGGTAATGATATTCACAGTCCCTCCGGTTCCGTCCGCATCCATATCCGGTGTTAATGTCTTTACCACTTCCACGGCTTCAACCACATCCGAAAGTACCCCGTTAAGGTCGGTATCACGATACCCGGTGCTGGTAGAAGGTAACCTGGTACCGTTAATGGTAATGGAGCTCAGGCCCTGACCAAGTCCCCTGATCACAATATCCCTGGCAAGACCGTAGCTGTATCCTACGGCTACACCGGGAACCCTTTGCAGGGATTCGCTCAGGGTCATATCCGGAAAGCGCTCCATTTGTTCCCTGGACATTACATATTTTATATTTTCGGCAGCCTTCATTTGCGAAAGGGCTTTTACTTCCCCACGGCGGATACCGGTTACGGTAACTCCTTCCAACTGGTCAAATACCGGTACAAGTGCAAAATCCTCCCTTATCGTTTCATCATTCCGGATGTTGACTTCTCTTTGCTGTTTTTCATAACCCACATAAGTTACTTCCAGAACAGCTGTGCCTTCGTTAAGGTCACTAAGCCTAAAGTTACCTCTTTCATCGGCAACAGTCCCCTTCGATGTTCCCCGGATGACTACAGTAGCATAAGGAAGTACTTCATCATTGTCCTTTCCTTTTATATTTCCTATGATGACTCCTTTACCTATCGGATTTTCTCTCCTGACCACCCTAGGTTTTAATATAATATTTCTCCCGCTTACCGCATACCAGACAGATTCAGGTAAACTGCTCTGGAGGACATTTTCGAGAGGTTCCCGATTAAATTTTCGGGAGATCTTCTTATTAAGGTCAATCTTGCTTTCACTATATACAAACTTAATTTCCAGCTGTTGTTCTATGATATTTAAAAAATATTTGAGGCTTTGGTTGTCCACAGTCAGTGAAACCCGTTCCCTGAGAATATCCGGCTCAGTGTTAAAAGCGCATAGAGAATCACTGTAAAAAAACGTACTACACCCGGCCAACCATAAAAAAAGGACAGGAATTTTCTTTTTTCTAAAAATTAATTTTCTCATTTTTGAAATTGCATTTAGTTTATAAAATCAATTATTGGTTTTAGCCGGAAAATAGTTCCAATATTTTCCGGTTTTTTTTAACATCCTTCTCCTGATATTACAATCTTCTTTTCCCCGGGCACCACCCGATATTCGCAGTGTATAGAAAGACAAATGATATTAAGGATGGTTTTTAGCGATTGTTTTTCAAAGGAAGCGGTTATCATACATTTTTTTATACTTTCATCCGTATACTCAAAAGAAACGTCATAAGCTTCGGCCAGGTAATTCATGGCATCACCCAGGGGAATATTGTCAAAGTCAAATATGTTGTCCTTCCACGCAATCGTATTGTGGATATTGTGCACTTTTACTTTTTGCAACCTGCCGGAAGTTTGCAGGTATTCCGCCCGGTCACCTTGCCGAAGTAACACCTGGTCTCCTTTGTGGTTCTTTACGGCAACTTTCCCTTCAATGACACTCACTTGTTCGTCTGTTCCCCTGGAATTTATATTAAAAGAAGTCCCCAGCACTCTTGTTATCAGGCGCGGGCTTTCTATAACAAACGGTCGCAGAGAGTCCCTGGTCACTTCAAAATAGGCTTCTCCTTTCAGCCGGACATTGCGCACACCCTGTTCATCAAAATTATAGGCGAGCAAAGCATTCCGGTTAAGCCATACAGAAGAACTGTCGGGGAGCAAAATCTTAAGGTGCTGATTATCTGTAGTTGTAAATGTAGTCCATCGGGCAGATCTGAGCAAAATTGCCGGGACAAGCCCCAATAAACACAAAAAAACGGCTGCTGCACTCCACCACAACTTTTTCCGTCCTTTGTTCTGGTTTCCCTTCTGGGCAATCGCAGTATTAACCTTCAACCCGGCACTTTCTCTATCAAAAGAGGCATACGATATATTTCCGGCCATGTTCCACTGCAATGCCAGTTCATCAAAAGTCTTTTGATAATCCTCATTTTTTTCGAGCAGTTCGGAAAGCATATGAATTTCCGCTTCGTCCGCTTCATTGGAAAAATATTTGGTGGTCAGTTCCCAGAATTTGTCTTGCATGTCCTATGGCAATTTAGGTCTCTCATTTATAAAGACCGGTTTCCGGGCAAGAACCTACTACCGAAGTTCTTTAACAAAAGGTTAAATAAAGTTTACCTGGAAGAATAATCTTTAGACAGGTTTTCATAGAGAAAACGGACAGCACTTACCATGTGATTCTGCACCGTATGTATAGATATATCCAGCGCAGCTGATATTTCCTTATATTTCAACCCATTCACCCGGTTCAGAAGAAAAACAGTCCGGCGTTGTTCGGGCATTTTCTGAATGACAGCCATTACCTGTTCCAGGGATTCCCGTGAAATGGTATGGGACTCGTGGTCGGTCGTTTTTAAGTCCGGATAGCTATGCCCCCCGTTTGTCGAACCGTGTATTTTTTCTTTTTCGACAATTTGAATCGACCTGTTCTTTACACTGGTATGGAGGTAACTTCTGACATTAAGAATGTCTGTTTTTTTCCGGTTTTCCCAGATCTTAATAAAGACATCGGCTACTATTTCCTCGGCCAATTCTTTTGACCTGGTAAAATGCCGGGCATAGAAACACAGCCTGGAAAAGTATTTATCAAAAAGAATACCCAGTGCTTCTTCCCTGCCTGCCTGGATTTGTTTGTAAAGGATTTCATCCTGCATGGGTTTTTCTTTGGAATGTTAAAACTATACGTTTTGGCCAACAGGATCGTTAGGGGGAAATTAAATTATTGTAAAAGAAAATTCTTTAAGAAGCAAACAGGACGCATCGCTTTGTTCCTTTCTACAGGGATTAATCCTGTACGGAACAAGTTATTGTTACTGTCACTTATTGAACGACGAGTTCATTTATAATCCCGAAACCTGCAAAACTTTTTATAACAACTCCATTTTTTAGAGCATGTTTAAAAAGAATTCATCCCGATAATCTTCGGGATCAAAAAAAGCCTTCATATGAAACAGGGTGGAGCGTATAAAAATAACCCTATGGGTTATTTTAGCGAACGAGCCAGCCGGCGCAAGGGTGTTTTTCGCTACAATCAATCCTTTTTAAACATGCTCTTATCTAAAAGCAGCATCTCCGTGTTTATAAAAGTTATAATACAGTATGAATATTCCTATTGTTTTTTATTTTTTTAGTTTATAAATTGAAACCCGATTTTTGTTTTAATTTTTTTGTTCATGTTTACTCTAAGCAAATTAAAGATATACTCCCGTTATGAAGGCGATGGAGATCAATGGTTAAGGACTGCCTTGCCTTGGGAAAAGAGAGAGATTACCATAAGCGAATGGTTATTGTTGGAAGATCTTGATAATGCCTCAGGAAAGAGTGTCCTGGAAAACAGGACATTTAAGAAATTATGCGACAATGATAAAACAGTTGCGTATTTAAAAAAGCTATTGGCAACAAAATAGGATAAGCGATCCTATTTCAAAAAAGAAGGCCGGCCAGAAAAGACAATTTGATTTCAGGTAAATGAAGTAATGTTGCCGGCCTTCCCACCAAAAAATGCTTTTTTATAACTTCCCTTAGTCTGGCAATGATAAATAAACCAGGGAGCAAGCCCCCTGGTCTACCCTACTATACACAAAGTGAAGAAAACCAAATTAATAAAACTAAACCCCTGCTTTTTATAATGAGATATCTGTAGTATGCTTTTTCTTTTCCTCTTGTGAATCCCCAGTTCTCCCAGAAACGTCCATACCAAGAGACAACCCTATTTCATCAAAAATAAGTTCCGGGGAAACTGTACCAAGTCCTGTTCTGTATATCGATCCCACAGGTTCACCCGTAAAACTTGAATTTAACCAATAAAGCTTTCTGAACAGGTTATCAAAATCCATGGAAAGTGTAGCGGACACGTTGGTGTTTACCATGGTAGAAAGCGGATCTGTCCCGTCAGTGCTTCCCTTCAGAATAACATCCGAATCATCGCCTGGCTCGCCAAGATCCGCAACATAGATATCTTTACCAAGCATATCAATGGCCATTCCTCCGATAATACGGAAATTCTCACTATCATACACCGTACTTAAGGAATTGTCACTCAACGAAATCTTATTGACTTTATTCCGTGCTTCTACAAAATATAAACTATGGGTAAGCAGGTTGTAATCCATTTCACTTACATCGTTTAAAATACCTTCCCGAAGAATATCAACCGTTCCCCCGTTCATACCTGTTTTTTTAATTGCGATGGAAAAGTCGGAAGAATTGCTTTCCGCATAAAACACCTTATCGATCAAAGCGCTAACGGCAAGGGCATTTATGGTTTCGTTGGTCTGAAGGATAATTTGTGCATTACTGCCATTCTCTGCGTTGACTTTAACAATTCTGGAAACAGGCTCAGAAGTTTCCGGATCAACGTCCTGCACGACATAATACAGTTCCCCCGTAAGAGGGGACGCCGCCAGGGCAGGTATAAAACCTGTGCTGTTTATGATCGGGGTCCGGGAAGTATTTCCGGAAAGAGACCGGACACCCTTAAAAATAGAGAAACCATTGGCATCTGCTTCGATCCAGAATACCGGTAGCACCAGGTTCTCAAAAACATCCAGACCTCCTAAAAACAATTCATGTCCGTCAATTTTAACGGTTAAAGGTCCTGAAATAGCGTCTTCGGACAATCTTACCGTAACACTACTGTTAGCATTAAAGGCGACTATACCAGCTTCTTCTCCGTTTTGTCTTACGTGTAACGAATTTTTATCTGTACCTACGTCACCTTTTATCTGTATAAGAGAGCCCTGAGCGGCTACAGGTGTTACTACTTCCAGGTCACTAAGATTGGAAGTTTCCTCCATAAGATCAGTTTCTTCATCGCTACAGCCCACAAACAGGAAGTTAAGGACCAATATAGAGACCAGAAGGGTCGAAAGATTAGCAATATACCCTGTTTTATTCAAGGTATTCTGTTTTGGTATTGTTTTCATTTTTATTTTTTGTGGTTAAAGGTTAATTATAAAAAACTCCCTAGATAAAACTGTCATCAATTAGGCCGGGACCCAGTTTTTGTTATTTAAAAAGTCCAGTCGGTCCATCCCGTCCATCCAGGTATCGCTGGGGCCAAAAGTTCCGCGATAGGTAACTTGCTGGAAATATCCGGGAAGCCCGGTAAAGCTGGTTGGGTTGTGTAATAATCCCGATCCTGCTTCCGGTCGTAAATCGGGCTGATTGCCATCGAGGTCAAGTTCATCTTCTGCCCTGTCACGTGCACAGGAAGCTCCCACCAAAATGGCGGTTATAACCAATAAAAAATCACATGATTTTATAAGATTTTTCATTTTGGTTTGTGTTTTGATTTTTAAGAAATTGTTCATTTTTTGCTAAGGTGTATAACCAATTTCGGACACACTTTTTATTCAATCTTCAGATCAAAATACTCTCCATTGTTAATTCCCGTAAAAAGATCTTCGACTACCGAACCATCTAGAGCTACCCTTTTGATAACCCCATTAAGAGCACTGTTAATCCAGAACAAAAAGCCATTTTCCAGGTCAATTTCCAGATCGGTAACGGGTACACCGCTTTCGGAATTTATGATTTCTGTAATAGCGATGAGATTTCCGCTGCCGTCCATATTTCCGGAATAAATAGTCGTTTTAGTAGTATTGTTTTCCGGTGAAAAATCATTATCTAAAATATATAGTTTTCCACTATCTGGATTGAGGGCGATATTGCGGACTTCATCTGTTAATCCATCGGAAGTATCAAACAATACCTCCAGGGTTCCACTGCCGTCCAGATTGCCCTTGTACACAGCTCCGGTGCTTTCCCCGGTAAAAAAGTCCAGTGCACTAACGCCTGCGTAGAATTTTCCGGCGACAGGATCGATCTTTAGTCCGGTTGAGATCGAAATCTTATTTTCTATGGATATAGTATTCAGGGCATGCACAGTTATACTCCCCGGATTGCCCTTATAAACTACAACGTTGACAGCTGGTAATCCTGTATCAAAGTCAAAGCCTTCTTCAACAGCTTCAAAATATAAAACGTTTGCCTGTCTATCCAATGCTATGTCGTATATTGTATAGCTTATAAAATTGGACGGGTCATCGTTAAGGCTTAAAACGATTTGCGGAGTACCGCTACCATCTATAGGTGCACTATATATATCAGCGCCATCACCCCTGCTATTATCTGCCCAATATATCAGCTCGCGTTGTGCGTCTATGACCAAACCATTTACTGCCGCATTATTCTCATATAGCGTTTCTATTTGTACTCCATCTTCCTGTATGATCCCCCTTTTGATATTTCCATCACTATCCGTCCAGTAGGTTTCCTTGACTTCCACAGGAATGGCATTAATGGTAAAGGCCACCTGGTTAGAGGTAAATGCCCCCCGTTGAACAGTGATCATTACTTCCCCGGGCTCTAAGCCTTCAGGAACTGTGATCGTAATTTCATCAATTCCGAATTCATCATCTTCATCTTCAATACTGTCCGGTTCCACTTCTTTATTACCTATAAATACAGTAGGCAGAATATTACCTTCCACAAAGTATTTGCCGGTAATGACAATTTCATCATTCGCAATTCCGGAATTTGGTCTTACCTCCGATATGACCGGTGCCGGCATGGAATTATCTACCACAAAATCCTGTGACGAAACTGCTTCCTGCCCTCTTACCGTAACTTTTACGGGACCATTAATTTCCGGTGAGTCAGGTACAATTACGGTCAGTTGAGTTGCTGTTGCTTTTTTTACGAGTACATCCCCTGCCGAAGCGGCGCTATCAGTAGCGGTAAAGTCTACGTCATTTCTGGAAATATATTCCGTATCAAATCCGGTACCGGTGATCACCACTTCTCCTCCTACACGGGCCGTCAGCGGTTCAATTTCCGTAATTTTTAAGTCGGGCAAAGGAGAAAGGTCAATATCATCATCGTTACAGGAGAGTGCCAGAAACACGAATACGATCCAAATCAGGGTTGGCCTAAGTCCCGCTTTAGTACCTTTGGGAAGGTTAGTTGATTTATCCATCATAGTTGTACTTGTATATCTATCGTAAAAAAGCATTTATTAAAAAATCACCGGTCCGTAACCGGACCAGTGATCTTATTGTTTAAAAAGTTTTAAAAAGTCCAGTTGGTCCAGCCGTCCATCCAGCTATCGTTGGGGCCAAAAGCTCCTCGATAGGTAACTTGCTGGAAATACCCGGGAAGCCCGGTAAAGCTGGATGAGTTCAATAATCCTGATCCGGCTTCCGGTCGTAAATCAGGTTGATTTCCAATGCTCCAGGCACCATCACGAAGTCCGACCCTGTCTCCCATAGTGAATCCGGATGTAGTACAGCTAAATGCTGTCACAATGTTATTGTTTAATGCTGGGGTCAGGAAGGTATTATTAAAGTTTAATCCTGTAGCATCATCCAGTGTTCCCAAACGGGCTCCTTGACCAGGAGCAGGAATAACAATAGTTGTGTTCCTGACATCAATCAAATTATCCGCTAATGTGGTCGATGTATTGAAATTAGCTGCACCCGCATCATTGATCCGGATACCACTCTCAAAACCTAATATTACAGTATTGTAAATGTTCTGGTCGGAATCATCCCTGAAGTAAATCCCGGAACTATAATTAGGATTCACCGTACCGCTGCAATTGTTTTGATAGGGTCCTACAAAAGTAAAGTTGCTGAAATTAGCCTGGGTAAAATTATTTGGCCTGGGCAGGTAATCATCATCATCATCTCCATTGGTTTCACTACCGTTTAAAGGTGCGGATGAAAGCCAGTTTCCGTTTTGTTCCCTTATGGAAACACCAAACTGCAGATTACCGTTATAACCCTGGTCGGTATCGAAATCATCATCCCCGTTCCTGTTGGCTACCAGGTATTTTGCATTGACTGTACCTCCGAAAAACTCAAAACCGTCATCAAGCCCGTAGGACACTTGGATATACTCCAGGGTAGTTCCGGAACCTACTCCTCCCAAGGTAAGCCCGTTCAATTCATTAGCCTCCCCGATCTCATCACCGGCATACTCAATACGTACATAGCGTATGATACCGGAATCATCATTATTAACAGGCGGATTTTGACCATATAGCCCTGTATTATTAGGAGTTGGCAGCCCTTCAATGGCTCCAACACCATCCGATGTACCAGGAATACCGGGATTAGCAATGTTTACCGATGCCCTGCCTAAAACAACAACACCTCCCCAATCACCGGGTTCTGGGCTGGTCTGATTTGAGGTAAAGACAATAGGATCAGTAACCGTTCCGTCAGCTTCTATTTTTCCACCGCGTTCAATAACCAGGGTGCCGGGAGCTATAGAACACCCATTACCAGTTTGGTTTCCCCTGATAATAACTCCTGGCTCAATGGTAATAGTTACCCCGGACTGCACCCTGAAATAGTTGTTTAAAACATAGGTATTCCCCGAGGTCAGGGTGATGTCGTGATCGACGATGACATCCCCGTTCGGGTTTACGGTAAAGTCAAAGGGGGCCGGGCTGGTAGGGCATCCCAGTTCAATAGTTGCCAATGCCGTGGCATAGTGGGCATTGAGGTTAATTTCATCCTCCGCATTGTCACGCGCGCAGGAGGCAACCACCAATATGGCGGTTATAGCCAATAAAAAATTACATGATTTTATAAGATGTTTCATTTTTCGTTTTTTAAATAAAAATTTCTTTGGTGTTATTTTACATATCGCTGTTCTGAAGAACAGTAACCATCTTTTTCGAATGGGAACCTGTAAATTCCCGTTTTTGGTTAATCGGGGCTATATACTTTGTTCATTGGCAAACATGGGTTTTGGGGTTCAACTTCTTTTTAAGGGTTATTTGAATAGTGCACTATCATAATGTCAGGGATAAACCGAATGTGATATAACTCCCTTCTTTAAATTCCCGCTCCATATAGTCACCTCTCCATGTTGTACTACCATCACCATCTGATATGGCATTCTCATACCCGGGGTCATATTTCTCATTTCGATTACCATCACGATAAAACTGGTAAGGTGCGTTTAACAGGTTCTGTACACCTGCCTTAAGCAGGAGGTTTCTGGTAAGCTGCTGTGAAAAGGTAAGATCCACCAGGTGCCGCCTGCGTTCATAGAGCGCCCCGACATCGGAATTGTTGGCGCCTTCCGCAATACGCAACCGGTGGCCGATAACATTATACATTATCGAAACTTTTGTAGGGCTGTCCTGCTGTCCGTAGTAAAGCCCTGCATTTAACAAGTAAGGAGAGGTTCCCTGTAATGGCCTGTTTCTTCCGTTAAAATCTATCCTGCTTTCCACCAGTGTTCCATTAATAATGGTGGATATGTCCTTAAAGACAGGTCCTATAAACCCCAGGTTTTTACGGATCTCCAGCTCCACTCCATATACCTCTGCCAAATCCGTATTCAATGGACGCATTAATGGTAGTGACCAGCCGGCTGAGGAGGCATCATACATTTCAATCGCGTTTTTAAGGCGTTTATAAAAAGCCCCTACAGCCAGAAATTCGGAAGGGGAAGGGTAATGCTCCACCCGGATATCGTAATTGTCTATTTCGGAGTTTAACAATAGGGGGTTACTGGATACATTAAACCCGGCTTCAAAATCAAAAAACCGGAAATTGGACTGTTCCCGGTATTGCGGGCGGTCTATGGTACGCCCGTATGCCGCCCGGATGGCCGTCTTGTCCGAAAGGTTATAGGTAATGTTTATGGACGGTAATATAAAATCTTGTATCTTATTGGGTGTTTTTTCATAAGTAAGAGGAGTATTACTTACAATTATAGAATCTAAGGATTCCCCGTTTTCATCGTAGAGCAGGCGTTTGTTCCATTCAAACCGGGCTCCGGCATGTATCTTCAGTTTTTCATGGAATAAGGGTATGGTAACCGCCGCATATCCTGCCCGGACCTTATCATCAAAACTATACCTGCCCGGGTAGGCGCTGGCAACAGGAGGATCCAACGTCACACCTCCTGGACGGAATTGCGTGTATAGGGTATCAATTATATTGATCCACGGTGCGGAGCCACTTATACTACTTGCGTCCAACCCTTGGGTTGCTTCGATTACTACCATTGAAGAATTAAAACTCCTATCCCGTTGTTCCATATACCCGCCAACCTTAAGTTCAAGGCCATTTATAAAATCTTTAGTATAATCAAGTTGGTAAATTTTGGCTTCTTCATCGGTATCAAAAGAAATACGGGTATTATAATTATCGCCCCCGGCATTCAATTGCGGTGTCCAAAGGAGGTTATTTTGATCTAACAAAAACTTGTATCTCTGTAAATCAGGCATATTGTCGTAAGCTTTGTTATACCCGGCTGCCCAATGAATATGGTGTTTTCCTATCTGGTGGTCCCCGCTTAACTGTGCCTGGAACAGATCGCGTACATTATACCGGTAGGAAAATACCTTTGATCTAAAATCGGCTGCATCTATACCTTCCCTGTTATAAAGATCATCGGTAGCCCTTCGGGTAGCAAAAGAAGTCAGGTCTATTTTGTGATTGTCGTTGATAATCAGGCCGAGGTTTTGCATAGCGCTAAGCCTGATCCGCTCCGTATAAAGGGAATCAGTATATATACCATTATTTTGACTATTAATACTGCCGTCCTCCGGACGAACAAAAAACTTCCCCGCGTCAAAGGCCAGATCGGTCTTTACAAACTGTCTTTGCTGTTCGTAATTGACATAGGTAAGATTGTTAAGGCGTGCAGAGCCGATTTTCCAGGAGTCATTATAGTTTATATATGCCCTCATGTCCATACCGTGATATTTTCGCTGTGGTGTTCTTACGCCGGGCATCTGTGCACCTATATGGGCTATCTCATCCGAATAACCGGATCTTGGTATGGTATAAGTTGGGTCCCGGAGAATACCCGGCAGTTCCCGGTCTTCTACTCCACCTCCATACCAGTCTTTGTTGCTGCCCTCATAGGTATAATAGTGGGAAAGGCTGGAACCCATGGTCCTGTATTGCTGAAGGTAATTCACTTCGAGCCGCCTGGCCACCGCGGTATTTTTGGTTTGTATTTTTACTACGCCCCCTCCGAAGTTTCCGGGAAGTTCCGGGGAAGGGGATTTATGCACCATCATTTGATCGATGACAGAAGAAGGTAGCAGGTTATAGCTAAAAGCCCGGGTATCCATTTCGGTACTGGGCGTAACCATGCCATTTATCATCGTTAAATTATAACGCGGGCTCATACCGCGGAGCACCACAAAATTATCCAACAGGCTTACCCCGGGCACCCTGCGCACCACTTCGCCGGCATCGAGATCAAAGGAACGGGAAATCTGCTCGTTTGATATTCCTGTAACCACCACCGGGCTGGACCTGATGGCGCTTACCAGGCTTTCTTCGGTAGAGTTTCCAAGCGGGGCGTATCTGACATCGACCGGGGCATATATAACCACCTCATCCAGTTCGGCGGTATTTTCCTTTAACCCTATACTGATCTCGGTAATATTGTTGGGGGTCACTTCAATGGTAATACTGCGAGGCGTATACCCCAGGAAAGATACTTCCACTATATGCTGCCCCACCGGAACCTCATCCATCCGGAAAAAA
This sequence comes from Sinomicrobium endophyticum, assembly GCF_052983315.1. Classification (NCBI taxonomy): domain Bacteria; kingdom Pseudomonadati; phylum Bacteroidota; class Flavobacteriia; order Flavobacteriales; family Flavobacteriaceae; genus Sinomicrobium; species Sinomicrobium endophyticum. The sequence continues at coordinate 109,956 of NZ_JBRKIS010000044.1, read as the reverse complement.
CCGTCGCCATCCGCGGCAATTCCAAGATTGAGCTCCCGGATGATCAACGAGGCCCCTGCCAATGGCTCCCGGACATCATCAGTATCATACACTCTGCCACGTATACTCCCAGTAGGTGGTTTACGATTTTTGGGATCATTGGTTTCATATACTACTATGGTATAGTCCATAATATTAAAGGCCAACGATGTTTTGCGTTCAAGAATACGCAATACACTCTCTATATCTTCATTGGAAACACGGATATTCCGGATTGTCATGCTTTTTATTGGTGCCCCATAAGCAAATTGGTATGGTGTCTGGGCCTCTATGGAGGCAAACAATTGCCCGAGTACTATCCTGTCAAAATCCAGGTTAATGTCATTAGTTGCGGTAGTGGTTGGATTGGCCTGTGCAAAACAGATACAGCACGTGGTCATTAAAATAAGATCGTATATTTTCATTGAATGCTTGCTTTTTTTTATTTTATTTGCATACAAAAGCCCTCTATCCTTCGCTATCTTATAGCGTGGATGTTGAGGAATTTTATTTAAGTTTTAATGAAGGAGCTCGGATATTTGGCGATAGAGAGCTCTTTCTTTTTTTATTTATACAGCGTTATTATACCACTCTTTTTGTCTTTCATTATTTTTAATTTATGGGTTAGCGAAATGATTTCAAGTATTTTTTCCAGGGAATCGTTTTTATTGATCTTTAAAGTGATCTTTTTATCTATTACACTACTGTCCCGGGATATAATCTGAGTTTGATATCTTTTTTCCAACACCTTAAAGACTTCTTCCAATGGCGTGTCATTAAAGTACAATGATGGTATACGCCATGCGGCTACCATAAATTCATCAAATTTTGCAATTTTGGGGTTTCTTCTTTCGCCATAAAGTTGAAACTCTTCTCCGGGGCGAATGGCCCAGGAATCCGGACTGTTTTCCAATGTTACATTTACGGAACCGGTGAAAAGAGAAATCCTGGTATGACCGAGAGAATCGGAAACCACATTAAAAGAGGTTCCCAGCACCGTAGTGGTTGTCTTTCCCGCTATAACGTGAAACGGCCTATTTTTATCTTGGGTAACTTTAAAAAAGGCTTCTCCTTTTAAAACAACCTTTCGGTAAGAATCCCCAAAATGCTCGGGATACTCCAGGGTACTACCCAGACCTACAATCACCGAAGTACTATCCTCAAGGACTACTTCCATAGGCTGACCGGTAGTATTCGTTAATAACATCGTTTGTGAACCTTTATCTGTTAAATAATGAATACCAAAAGCAAATAGTATTAATCCCGCGGCCACGGATGCAACCTTGGAGTACAACGGAATTGTCCCGGACTTTTTCTTTTCACCGAAAAGCGTATCCGAGAAAGTATTCCAGGAAGCATTAACCTGCTCGGTATTCACTTCAGTATCCGCATCTTCCCAGGATTTTTCAAAATAATTCTCCAGGTCCTGATCTTTTTGTTTCATTCGGGTTATTGGCGTTAAGTATCTATAACCATAACAACCGGGAAACTAAAAATGACTAATAAACAAGTTAAACAAATTGTAAACTAAACGGAAAGAAATCTTTACGGAATTAAGAGGATGGTTCTCCGCATTCTTTTTTAAGGTGAAGTGTTGCGAGCCTTAAATGATTGGCAATTGTATTTTGCGAGATTTTCAATATTTCGGATATTTCACTATAGGAGAGCCCGTTTAATTTGTGCATCTCAAATATTTCTCTCCTGCGTTTGGGCATCTCACTGAGTTTATTGTAGACAATTTTTAACCGTTCCTTGTTCTTGTCATCGGTATTATCCTCATCATGGAATACCGGTTCATCCACAATTACCATATCATCAAGCCTTAGGATCTTATTCTCTTTTTTCAAATGATTCAGAATAGTATTTTTGCCTATGGTGTACAACTGCTTTTCAAATGGAACATCTTCCTTTAACAAGGACCTTTGTTCCCATACCTTTAAAAAGGTCTGCTGCACTATATCATCTGGAGAAACATGGGTTAGCCTGAATTTTTTGGAAAAGCCATAAAGTTTGGAATAATGCTTTTTGTACAGGTACTCTAACGCAGTTTTATTCCCTTTTTTGAGATTTTTAATCGTGTCCACAAAGCCTTGATCTGGTTAGTTAGTTAATAACGAAAATAAGGTGATTTTATCACAAAACCCAAAATCCGATTTTAAATAATGGTAAATTCCAAAGGCAATTATTTTAATCGGGGGTATAAGAAATTCTATTTCCGTTATGGAACTAATGTAGAACCATTTCTTTAATATGTTTTAGGGTTTTCCATAATATCATATAATAATCGTATAAAACCAACTACCTCTCGGCATTCCGAATTATCGGGACACCGGACATGAATCGGAAATCTCCAAAAAAATATCGGGAAACGGTTTGAGTATTTTAAATCTCACGTAGTGAGTAAAAATCACACCCTCCAAGAAAGTGGCTTTCAAGGTTATTGCTAAAAATGAATTCTTTTAAAGGTATCAGAAAAGATTAATAATGAACTTATATCATTATTGAGATGGTTTCTTCCTGGGAATCTATAGTTCTCCCCTCACCCCTGACATATAAATTGCTTTGGTTATTATCTATCACCCTTGCCTTTACATTATCCGACAATTGCAAATCAATAAACCGCAACAGGTAATTTTTGATCTGCTTGTCCAGCACAGGAATAATAACTTCTATGCGATGATCCAGGTTCCGTGTCATCCAGTCCGCAGAACCGATATACATACTACTTTGTTCTCCTTTGCCAAAGAGATAAATCCTGGAATGTTCCAGAAATCTACCCACTATACTGATAATCCTTATATTTTCACTTTGCCCCCGGATACCAGGCACTAAACAACATATTCCCCTTACAATAAGTACGATCTCCACTCCACTGTTACTTGCCCTGTACAAGGCCTCAATCATATCAGGGTCCTGCAAACTGTTCATTTTTAAAAAAATATATCCTCTTTTGCTTTCCCGGACTTTTTCCATTTCTCTTTCTATCAGTTTCATGAATTTCAGGCGCGAATTGAAAGGGGAGACCAGGGTATGTTTTACCCGTGGTATAATCAGGTTCCTGGCTAGCACCTGAAAAACCTCGTCTATTTCATCCGTAATTGCGTCATTTGCCGTAATAATCCCCAGATCTCCGTAAATACCGGAATTCTTTTCATTGAAATTGCCTGTAGCTACATAACCGTATTTTTTTATACAGCCCGGCTTATTCTCCTTTCGGATCCATAAAATTTTGGAGTGTACTTTAATCCCTGGAAAACTATAGACCACCCTGGCTCCCATTTCTTCAAAGGCCCTTCCCCAGAGAATATTGAATTCTTCATCAAAACGAGCCTGCGCTTCTATAAAAAGAAATACATTTTTTTTGTGTTCACAGCACTTCATCAGGGCATGCAGAAGCCTGGATTCCTTACCTACACGGTAAAGGGAAATCTTGATGTCCGTCACTTTTTCATCCAAAGCAGCTTCTTCGATCAGCCGGACCAAGACATCAAATGAATGATACGGAAAATGCAGCAACCGATCTTTTTCTTCGATAGCTTCGAAAATATTTATCCCATCTCCCCATGTGGAGTTTTTCCGTTCCAAAGCATCAAATTCCAGCAACCTATCCGAAGGTCTCGGAAAACCGAAAAAGTCCTTGAAATTGTGATAAGTTCCTCCCATTACCAAGTCAATATCATGAATGCCAAGAGCTGCTTTCAGTTGAACCTTGAGATACTCAGGGATGGATTTATCGACAAGTAAGCGGGTAGTCTGCCCCGTTTTTCTTTTATCCAGTGCATTGTATATCGCATCAACCAATGTTCCCGAAAACTCATCTTCCAGATACAATTCCGCATCCCTGGTCAGTTTAATGGCATACATATTCCTGATCTGCTTATTTTTATATATTTCACCCAGATTGTCCCTGAGAATATCGTCTATAAAAGTGATGAAAAACTTTTCGTCATTCGAAGGCAGTACAACAAACCTGTCTACCTCTGAGGGAAACCGGACTAATGCCGGAGCAGTATCTTGTTTAAATTCGACAACCATAGCCATGGTTTCGCTTTCCAAAGCCATCTCATCCATTGACATCTCATCAAAATAATGGGTGTCCAGCCTGCTTGCAAACGTCTTAAAACAGGTCGAGGAAAATGCCTTTTGTTCCCTGTTGAATTCACCTGAGGTAATGATATGAATATCATTTTGTTTTAACTCCGGAATAATCTGGTCTCGGTAAATTGCTCCGAACCACTGTTGCTGCTGCTCTACCTGTTTTTTTATTTCCTTAATAAGTTTGTTGGGTCTGGAGATCAGCTTTCGCCTAAAATCTTTATCCAGTTCTTTCAATTGCCTTATTGCCGATACCCGGACCTTAAAGAACTCGTCCAAATTGGAAGAAAAAATAGCCAGGAATTTTATACGTTCGTACAACGGATTCCTGGTATCCGCAGCTTCCTGTAATACCCGGTGATTAAATTGCAACCAGCTGAGATCGCGATTGTAAAACTTAAATGCTCTCAATACATACGTGATTAAACCGGAGAAAGATAAATAACTGTTTTCTTACGTTCTTAAATTTAAAGTTAATTTTCTCCCCGAAATAACAAAACGCTTGTTGCAGATAATTCGGAGATATCCGGATACTGCCAGTCCTATCCTTTCACAGAACCGAAGAAACAAAAGAAACCGTCGAAAAATATTTTTCGACGGCCTCTTTCTTCTTTCCCTATAGTCTGATCATCCCCGCTACGTACCGGGACAAACGACAGATAAAGGATAGGTTATACCAGACAGCTGTGTTTTTTCAACAGTGCTGAATGCTATGGTACCTGGGCGGGAGTAGCGGCAACATAAATATTCCGGGCCCTGTATTCGGCATATTCCGGCCCCGGGTTGCCACTGGAACCCTCCATTTGCATGTTGATGATCAACCAGAACGGTTTCCCTACAAAGTCGGCAGTATGTGTCCCTGTCTGATTTCCGTCTATATAGAGTTTGATCTCTACATCCGTTTCGGAGGTTTTATTGATGATCACCTTGTAATTGTGCCAGTTTCCGGCATCGGATACCGTGGTTTTGGTCGTCTGCCAGGAAGTGTTTTGCCAGTCAGGGCCTGTCACCGTGTTTTGCCAGTTGGTATTATTCCCTTTAAACTCCATAATGTCGATCTCCGGTGGCCAGCTCCAGGCTCCGGTGATCCAGAAAGCCGGCCAGGAGCCCCTTGCAGTCGGCACCTGGAAATCCCCGCTTATTTCCCAGGAAGGCAGCGAATCACTCACAACAATGTGGTCTTTAAAATGAATGGCCCCGGAATGGTAACGTATTTTTAACCAGGGATCGGCAGAACTGTTCCCCTCGTCTTCATAAATGCGGTTGGCTTCTATTAACAATTCACCATTTCCATCCAGCGTTACCTGTTCTTCATACATCCGGGCCGAGCCATTATGGTCGGTCCCCCACGGATAAAACATCTCCCAGTGCTCCTCAAATTTCTGAGCATTATCAAAAGTAGTTGAATCCAGTAAAACCACCGGCTGCAGGGAGTTTGCACTTTGTAGTTCCTGCAGATGAGCCTTACTTTGCGGGGCTTCCCCGAGGTCGGTTTCTCCCGGTTCACTGTCCTGCGTACACGCTATCAGAGAGCAGGCACAGAACGACATCAATAAATACTTTGATCTTTTTAGATATTCCATAATAAATAGGTTTTAAAAATTCAATTGATAAGATTTTAAGGGGTCCTTCACCGGCAGTCATGGACTCTCATCCCTACTACCAGGCGATATTCCGGTATAACCCTACGGAGGCTTTTTTTGGGGCAGCATTCGCAGAGAAAACCTTTTTTTCTTTGTATAATTACAAATCTTCCCATACGGGATTCTATGATATCGAGGTACTACCATAACAAGGGAGCAGCATTCTTCTATCTGTTATTTTACAATTCTTGTCTCCGGCAATACACTATAAGGCAAAGTTTGTCCTTCGGTTTGCAGGTAATAAAAATCAAGCGTAACTCCCGGGTCGATCATGTAAATACTCAACCTGTGCTTTCCTTTCTTCTTTAGCGTAACGGGAACGTCCACGCCTGCCAGGTTTTTCAATACATTCTCTTTCCAGCGTTCACTCCTGCCATGGGTCTGAAAGTTTACAATCCTGATCGGTCCGTCATCCCATTGCACCCCAACCCGGACCTTGTGGTCACGGGTTAGCGGGTGCGTGGGCAGGGCAAAAAGGAATAGCTTTGCATCTTCAGTTACAGTTTCCGTAATGAAGTGATAGGTCAGTTTCGGATGATCTTTTAGGTTGATCGTATCTAAAGGCATGGCATCAATGGGAAAGGCCTGTATGGCGTTTCCGCTATGTCCTAAACCCTGGAGGCCTTTCCACATATACTTTTCATCACCGGTTACGGAAGAAAAATGACCGGCATAGGCTACGGCCATACCGTTCTTTTCAAGAAAACCATCACCGGGGTTTTCTCCCATATCTCTAACACGGATATCAACCGGGAAATCTTCACCATCTAACTTTAAAACAAATTTCGATTGTGACGGTCTGCCCGATCGTTCCCAGACCTTCCCGTCCACTTCAAAATATATCCTTTGCTGAAGTTCGCCCGTACCGGAACTCAATTTTCCATCAGGCTGTGATACTTTTATCCATTCCGGAAGGTCTCTTACAGACCAGGTAATATTTCCTTCCCTTTTAAGAAAAACATCTACAAAATAACGGTCGTTCTGCCCCGCATAGAAGAAAGGGAGTTCATCTCCGTTTTGTCCCCGGTCTTCAATGCGGTATCCGTATAAATCTCCACTTTCACCGGGAGAACTCATTATTTCGGGGACTTTAAATACCGGTAAATCCCGCGGTGCCATATTCATCATATGGTTCCATTTTCCGTCTGAGATCCCGGTATTGTACTGTTTTGTGATCCCGGCAATACTATCATGGCTGGCCAGAGATAGATCCTTATATTTTTCCGCGATCAACCGGCCTTCACGATTATACTTTAAGGCCAGGTCCCTGTAGAGATATTTCATATTCATAAACATGGCCCCTTTAACAGGATAATGGACCAGTTGAAAATACGTGTCCTTCCGTTCTTTTGGCAAGCTGTTATATATACTGTCAGAGGTATCTCCTAACTTTTTATAAGCATTGAGCCTTTTCCCGACCTCGTCTCCCCATGCGAAGGGATCGTATCCGGTTTCGTGGACTTCGGTTGTGGGTTCGGTCTGGCTCCATCCCATATATTCCGGTTTTCTCTCAAAGGAGAGGTCGTAATATTTTTTCCGCAGTTCACTTATTTTATCCCCTAACGGAGAACCGAAGATACTGGTGTAGAAGTTTTTCCTGTGTATATCCAGGCTTTCGGTATCCCGAAATGCTTCCGTATCATAGGCCATGTCCATAAAGAGCTGCATAGTGTATTCGGCGGGTTTTATATCGCCCACATTCAATATCCATAGCCGGTCAGCGCCTGTTTTATAGGCTTTCCACATTTCTTCCCGTATCAATGCGGGAGGGGTGGTACTGAGCCATAGATAATCATGTGGCCGCCCCCAGTACGAAGCGTGATAGTACACCCCGGCACCTCCGGGCCGTTTTCTTTCTCCGGCATTACCCAGGCGGCGGATATAGCCGTAATTGTCATCCGGCCAAACCATGGTAACATCTTCGGGAACTTCCAGGCCGGCATCATAAATATCCAGCACTTCTTTATAGGCCGTAAACGCCTGGGGGATCTCTTCCACATCCTGATCCAGGTATTTTTTTAACAGTCCTCTCTGATCTTTGATCACTCCTTCCAAAACACTTACCGCATCTTCCTTACTTTCCACACCCTCCATACCGCTGTCGTGGATTCCCCGCATCCCAAGGGTGTAATAGGCGTCCATCCCCTTACTTTCTTTTACTCTTTCCTCCCAATAGGCATATACCTGTTCTTTATTCGTCTGGTAATTGAAGGCTCCTCTTTCACTTTTATTCCACTCATCCACGTTATTCCTGAGCATGGGCTCTGCGTGAGAAGTCCCCACTGTAATCCCATATGCTTTTGCCGTTTCCGCATTTCCGGGATAATGAAAAAACGCCCTGGTACTGGGATGCATGGCGGGCCAGATGGTATTGGCCTTTAAGCGGAGCAGAAGTTCAAACACTTTTTTATAGGTTTCGGGGCCTATATCCCCGGTTCCGGGTTCAAATGTTTTAGCCGCCCAGGGTTGCAGGCCCCAGTCTTCATCATTGATAAAAATTCCGCGAAACTTTACTTTAGGGGCTTCTTCGACAAACAGTTCACCAGAAATTTCCAGCACTTCTTTTTTTTCGGGCTGAACGTCTGCCCACCAATACCAGGGTGAAACTCCTATCCTCCTGCTCAGTTCCATTAATCCGTGTGCCGTCCCCACGGGATCACTCCCCGCAATAAAAAGAATATTCTTTTTGCCCTTTGCATCGGTTACAGCCTTGATCACATAGCCTTCCAACTTTGTCCTTAATTTATCCGTGTCGATTCCCGCTTCCTTACATGCCTTATCAAAACCCTCGCTTACACCAAGGGTGCCGGCTTTTACCTGGTATTCGGAATTACCCCTGCTTCTTAACTCTGCCTTTTGACCGCTAATACGGTATACATCATCCGCAAATAATTGCGCCGCCGTGTGCACAGGCCGACCCTCATTTTTATCACAGATTATTTGTGCCGTGGTTTCGGCCGATGAAATAATAAAAGAACGCTTTTCCTGGGCTACTACATTTGAAGAAACCGGGAAAAACGTAAGCAAGACCACTACTAAAACCCTATTAAACACTTGATTTCCCATTACTGTTATTATTAATTTTTCACTATAAATACATCTTCAATCCACACATAATCATCGGTACTACCGAAAATATTTAACCGTTTATCACTCCACTTCGGATGTTCTCCCAAAACTTCAATGCTCATTGTATATTTATCCTTTTCAAGTAAAGGACTTAAGAACTTTTGTGATGAATATTCATATTTGCTGTAAAAATCCACTATAGCATTTATGACCTCCTGGCCTTTGCTGTTTTTTATAATGACTCTTCCATAGCCACTGGTATTGTCAGAGATGGCTTTTATACCTACACGACTACCTGTGAATGAACAGGATATCACAGCTCCCTTCTCTTTTGACCCCTGTATGTCGTTGTCTGTTTCCCAATGGCCCCGGATTACCCGGCACCTGTCTTTTACGGATTCTTTTTTCCAAGGCACAGAAGACCATTCGATAGTGGTAAGATCCACCTGCCAGTCTTCCTGAAATTCGGGTATGGACATTTTATCTCCTTCTACTGTTATCGGTTGCCAGACATAGGTAGCCGAAGAACCCTGCCGGGGAAAAGACCACCGGTCGCCCATATACATAAACAAGGTGTCTTTTGTATTCGTAACCGGTAATACGAATGAACATTGGGAATTCCATGTCAGCGTGCCCTCCGGTGCAAACAACCCGCGCATGGTCCAGGGGCCTTCCGGTGAAGGGGCGGTCATGTACATATTGTCGTTCCGCTCCCAACTGGTAAGGTTGGAACTCAGCCAGTAATATATACCGTCCTTTTTAAACATCGCCGGGGATTCTCCTCCTTCCTTTTGAGAAGTGACCAGACGTTTTACTGATTTGTAATCGGATGATAACTCATAAATCAATCCGTGATGAATAAGGAGGTATCCTTTACCGTCGGTGTCCCGAAAGGTCCCCATATCCCATTTCCGTATAGGTTTTCCTTCGTGTAAAAGTGCTCCCCGGAACTCATAATCTCCGTTTATGGTCTCGCACGTGGCATAACCGATATGAGGATCGTTGTATTTCCGGTCGTCCGTGTGCATGAACATGACGAATTCCCCGGTTTCGGGACATTTCATCACTTTTACGCGTTCTCCGATCCGGTCGGGGCCCAACAGTCCGTCAGGTTGCCTGGGCAGTACTATCTTTTCGAATTTCCAGTTCTTCAGGTCCGTAGATGAATAACAGCTAAAACCCGTAAAAACATTGGTATCCGATTTGTATTCCCCAAACAAATAATACCGGCCGTTTTCCTGTACAATACAGGCTCCGTGAGCATTGACTTCATCATTGAATTGGTCAAACCATGGTATACCGCTATGTATGGCTTCGTACTTCTCCTGGCCTGTTGCATTTTGAATTATCAGGCAACTTAAACCTATTTGCAGTACGATTAAAAATCTTATTTTCATCTGCTCTTTTTTATTTATTTTTCATAGGTCAGATGGAAATCGAAGATTCACGAACTCCATCTATTAAAATATTAAAACCGTGAGTAATGCCCCAATGATCATTTCGGTTGGTATCCGAGAAATTTGGCTATGGGCATTTCATATTCTCCGATAAATCAAAAATTATTAAATTAAATTTAATGAATCTGACTATTGCACATCAATGGTCAGCACCTGATCCGGCAATCCTTCCGCACTGACTTTGATCCCTGCTTTTCCTTTTGAGCGGCCTGACTGAATGGTAAGCAGGGCTTTTCCGAAATAGGTTGAAATAGAGTTCCCGGTAAAGGGATCTCTCAGATCTCCGTTGTCCAGACCTAATAGCTTTCCTTTTCCAGATACTTCAACCGTAATTGTCCGGTCCGCATCAGGAACTACCACGCCTTTCTCATCCACAATCCTGATCGCAATGTGAGACAGATCCTGACCATCAGCGGAAATTTGTGTACGATCTGCTGACAGTAGAATTTGTGCAGGTTTTCCGGCCGTTTTCAACTCATAAGAAGCTACTTCCCGGCCTGTCATGTATCCTTTGGCTACAATTTTGCCTTTTTCATAAGGAACATGCCACTCAATGGTATTGTTTGGAAAATTAACAGTTTTTCGGGTGCCTAAAGATTCATCATTCAGGATCAGCTCAACGCTATCACAATTGGTGGTAGTTTTTACCTTGATGATGTGCCCTTCGTATTGAGGAAAAGTCCAGTGATCTGCCAGAAAAGGCCAGCTCCAGTGGGGCTTTCCCGTGTCAATATCCAATGACTGATCGGCTACTGCGATTCTTACCATGGGTTCATCATTCCAGACGGACCGGTGAAATGCAGCGGCAGGTTTTTCAAACATGCAGACATCAAAAAGACCGTTCACCCGCCCGATGCTGGGCCATCCTTTGCTTTCACCCAAATAATCAATCCCCGGCCAAATGAACTGACCAAAGACAAAATCATTGTTTGCCACATCATACCATGGATTAACAGGGTCAAAAGCTTTGAACTTATCTTTTCTTCCGCGATAATAAGAAAAGGCTTCAGATACGTAGATAATTCGATCTGAAAATTGTCTTTTTTCATCCTTCAGCCATGGCTCCTGGTAATTGTAACCAACCACGTCCAGGCTTTGCGCAAAATCATTTACATTATGCCTTCTCTCCTGATCCGGCCGAAGTGCTGCCGTAACCAATCGGCTGGGATCCAGGTTATGGACATAATCCCTTAGCATAATAGCCCGCGCTGTACCTTCCCCGCTTGTATCGTACTGCTCGTCTGTTTCATTTCCGATACTCCAAAGAACAATAGAAGGGTGATTCCGATCCCGAAGGACCATAGCGTCCATATCGCGCTGCCACCAGTCCTCAAAGTATTTCTCATAGTACATGCTTTTCCATTTATCAAATGCTTCATCAATCACGACAAAGCCCAGACTGTCGCACATATCCAGAAACTCCGAAGTGGGAGGATTATGGGAGCAACGGATAGCATTGACTCCATATTCCTTGAGTATCTGAAGCCTGCGCAAGTATGACTTGTCGGGGACTGCAGTACCCAAAGATCCGGCATCCGGGTGAAGATTCATACCCTTCATTTTGATGTTTTTTCCATTGAGGAAAAAGCCTTTATCCGGATCGAACCTTATTTCCCTGACGCCAAACGGAGTGGTGTAACTATCCACCGTTTTACCGTTTACTTTTACGGTGGTTTCCATTGTATATATGTATGGCTCTTCTATTGACCAAAGCAGGGGGTCCCGGAGATTTAAAGATTGCTGTAGCGTTTCTTGCTTTGATTTACCGATCTCAAGTTCAGATTTTTCCTCTGCAACTTTCTTTCCCTGCTTGTCAACAATCCGGTTTTCCACCAAAACTTCTGCCGGGTTTTGAGTAGTATTATTAATGGTCGTAGCTATGTTGACTTTGGCTTCCTTCTCAGAAATCTCCGGAGTGGTGATGTAAGTCCCCCATGTAGCGACGTGTACCGGATTAGTTATTTTCAGCCAAACGTGCCTGTAGAGCCCCGACCCCGAATACCAGCGTGATGAAGGGCTGTCGCTATGATCTACCCTGATGGCAATGGTATTCTCTCCTCCGTAGTTTAAGTATGGAGATAAGTCGTATTCAAATGTAGTATAACCATAAGGGTGCAACCCTAAATGCTTTCCATTGATATACACATCGCTTTGGTGATATATGCCGTCAAATTGAATGACTACTTTTCTGTTTTTATAGGTCTCGGGGACCGTAAAGCTTTTGCGGTACCACCCAATACCTCCGGGGAAAAAGCCCATTGCACCTTCCATCCAACCTTTACCGGCATTTTCCTTTGACACCTGTTGCTTAATACTCCAGTCGTGCGGCAACTGAACTTCCTGCCAATTGCTGTCATCAAAATCAGTTTTTTTGGCTTCAGTGACATCTTTAGGCGAAAATTTCCAGTCAAAATCAAAATTCTTTGTTTCTCTTTTGTTTTGTGCCAGACCCAAGACAGATATTACAAGAAAAATAATGGTGTGTATAAGTTTCATCTGTTCTTTTATATTATTTTTTATAGGTCATCCCGATGGTTATCGGGAGGAATGCCTTAAGAACATATCGGTTGGTTGGCACGAGCTGTTAATGGGCATTTCATATCCATTTGTTTTCCGGACCGATGACAGATGACCGATAGCCGATATGTGCTTCTGTCCTCCATTTATAGTCATTCATAATTTTTATCAGGTCGAATTTCCAAATACATAAAATCCCTGAAAACAACCTCCCCTTGCCCCATGGAGACCAAACCGGTCCGTAAAGAAAGGAAACCGCCGAAGTTCGTATGGTTATAACCGTCAACTACAAACGAACGCTGAATCTTGTGCCATTCTTTGCCATCGGGACTATAATAGAAAGTAACCGTATTTTCCATATTCCGGATTTTCAGATAACCTGTCCGTCCCATTGTGTTCCGGCCCGAATTCAGGGGCTCACCTCTCCTGTATATGGTGAATTTTCCCTGATCTGCTACCAGCCCGGCGTACATGGATTCATCATAAAAAAGAACAAGTCCCCCCTGAACATCCCCGGTCAATTCATAATTAACCTGGATTTCATAGGATTCGTCGGATGGGACACACAACAACGGGGAACTGTTTCCGGGATTATCCCCTTTCGCCTTAAAATGAAGTTTTCCATTGCCGACTTGTATCCGTGACGGGGCGTATTCCTTAAAAAAAGTCCATTGCAACCCCAGTTGGTCTCCTTCAAAGCTGTCGGATAGTGAAAACTTCCGGGTTTCGTTTTCAAGAATCCTTTTTTTGATGGGTAAATCGGTTTGAATTCCCTCGGGAATTTTAAACCAGCCATCGGAAGTCCATTCTATCGGTTCCATTAGTGTTTGTCTCCCCAGGGTATAAAAGCTCTTTTCGTAAGCATGGTACACGATCCACCAGTTCCCATCCGGATCTTCAACAAGAGTACCATGTCCTTTGGCATGCCATTTCTCATTTTTCGAATAGGTGTGGACAACCGGGTTATGAGGAGAATTTTCCCAGGGGCCGAGAGGCGATTTTGACCTGGCGGACACCACCATATGGGCAGTAGCCGGTCCCACCGTACCTCCTTCGGCCACAGTGAGATAGAAATAACCGTCTTTATACGTTAGTTTCGGGCTTTCCAAACATTTGCAGGCTACATCCCAATCAGCGGGAATATCCCAGCTGTCATAGGAATGAAACATTTTACCTTTTACCGATAACCCGTCGTCTGTCAATTCGATAACATTTCCCCCGTTCAGGTGCAGGTAACGTTTACCGTCCAAACCTGTAACATACCCCGGATCAATTTGTTCGATATTCAGATCGACCGGATCGCTCCACGGCCCTTCCGGACTATCAGCAGTGATCACCCAGTTTGTACCGCCGGCCGGGAAATAAATGTAATATTTGTTTTTGTACCTGAAAAAGTCGGGGGCCCAGACCGAACCTACATTTTTGTGAAGAGCATGGCATACCGGTTCCCAATTCACCAGGTCTATGGAATGCCAGATCCGTAATCCCGGGTAATATTCAAATGACGAGTGGGTCATATAGTAATCGTCACCATCCCGGAATATTGACGGATCGGGATAATCACCTGCTAAAATCGGATTATTATAGCTACTGTTTGAGGTTTGCGCCGAGTGAGCCTGGTCTTTTTCCGATTGCGACAACAAAGCTATTGGCAGAAATAATAGTAACCAGAACATCGTTCTTCTCATGATGATTATTTTTATATTGTAATAAATACAATTATCCCGGGAATCACAAAAAAACATCCGGGAAAATGATCTTTCCCGGATGGTGATCAAACTGTTTAATTATATCCCGGATTCTGCGGAAAATCTCCCGTATCGCGATCTATTACCGATTGCGGGATGGGACGCAGCAAATGAAACTCTTGTAACCGGCTTTCTTTCCTTGCCAGGTTGTTGTACTCCAGTGTGCGTTCCATTAATTTCCCAGTTCGTTTCAGGTCCATCCAGCGTTTGTATTCACCGGTCAGTTCGCGTGCTCTTTCATCGAGGATAAAATCGAGGTTGACATCGCCGGCCCCGATCTCCATGGCGGCTTCATTCCCGGGAATTGCCGCTCGTCTACGAACTTCATTGATCCTGCCTGCCGCGGTGCCATTATCGCCTGATTGGTGATAGGCTTCCGCCGCTATTAAATAGGTTTCTGCCAGGCGGAACAGGAAAATATCGCGTGTGCCCGTATAACTGGTTGTATTACCGTGGAATACGGCATCGGGATCATAGAATTTCCAGACCATCGGAAATTTCCCTGCCCCTCGGATATTCCCGAAATCCTGTTTCCAGGTCGGGTAGCTATAAATACTGGCCACGGGATGTTCCGCCATAAAGTCGAGCGAATCCTGTTCGGTGAAGTCCTCATCCCACTTCGGGAAGTAAACTTTCAGATCACCTGCACTGATGCCCTGGGAATTATCATTGGTTGTAGCATAAAACGTACTCAAAAACGTAACGTCATAACGACTGTCCATACTTGTATTAAAAAGCGAATACAGGAATTGGGTAGGCATAAACTGCGATTTCTTCCAGTTATATGTGGGGTTTTCCCGTTCAAATCCGGGTTCCTTGGTCCACAACTCCCATCCCCAGTGCGCACTTTGCCCGTTTCCGTCCGGAAGACCCTGGTTATTGACCCCGAGGGAACCGGCATCGTATTGGATGGAAAAGATGATCTCATTGTTTTTTTCATTGCCCGGAGCAAAGACATCCTCAAACGTGCTGAGAAGGGAGTAATTGCCGCTATTTATAACTTCATCTGCCAGGGATGCCGCCATAGCGAAATCGTTGCCCCCGGCGTAGAGTTTATAGCCTCTTGTAAGGTAAACCAAAGCCAGCAGGTTGTTCACCGCTCCCTTGGTAGCACGTCCGAATTCTTCCGCAACCTCAGGGACCAGGCCTCCCGAAGCTTCCAGTTCACTGATAATAAACTCATACACCGATTCTTCAGAAGCCCTGTCGAAATGGGTGGCCACACCGGTGATTTCTTCTTCGACAACAGGGACATCACCAAATTGTTCTACCAGCAAATAGTAATAATATGCCCTGAGAAACCTGACTTCTGCCAAAAGTTGTTCTTTTCTTGAATCACTCATACCGTCAACACCATCGGCCCTGGAAATAGCCGTATTGCACACCTGTATTGCCCAGTAACAATTGGTATAAAAGCCAGAAACAAAGCTATTCTGAGGGTCCAGTTCTGCATATTCATTAAGCTGACTGCTGAATATATCGCGATTTCCATAAGACCCGCCAACGATCTCACTTTCGCCCCTTGTGTAAATATCAACCCCCAGGCAAAACAGCCATGGATCATCGCCCCATACACTGCGCAATGTGGAATAAGCAGCGCTAACTAATGATTCATATCCTTCCGCATCGGTAAAGTAACCTTCGGCAGTGATATTGCTCCTGTTTTCTTCTTCCAGGAAACTTTCACAGGAAAAGAGAGATAAAGTGAAAAAACTTATTATCAGGTATTTATTGATTGGTTTCATTTTGAATATATTTAAAGTTAGACGTCAGACAGATTCCCTGAATTCCGGAATCTGACATCTTAAATCCTATTGTCTTAAGCCCCATTGTTTTTAAAGTTCAAGATTAACACCCAGTAAATACGAGGAAAATCCGGTTGCCATACCCCAGGTATTCTGAGATGCCCATTCGGGATCAAAACCTTCAAAGGAGGTAAATACAAACGGGTTTGTCGCGGTAAAATAAACCCGGAGTTTATTGAGATTCAACTTGCTCAAAGCCTTTTCGGGAAGTGAATATCCGAGAGAAATATTTCCGACACGCACAAAAGAGATATCCTGGTACCGGAAACTATTCACAAATCTGCCCGCGTTACCCGGCTGGTGATATTTGTCGGAAGGATTGGACGGTGTCCAATAGTCCACGGCTGCATTGGTATAATTGCCCTCAAGGGTCATAAAAGTGGACCTGAACGTATTAAATAACTGTTGCCCCTGCCGGGTATAGACGTAAACCGAAAAGTCCCAGTTCTTATACTTCAGGGTATTGGTAATACTTCCGCTCCATTTTGGCGTCCGTTGCCCGATTATTTTCCGGTCTTCCGCATCGATCACTCCATCACCATTCAAATCCCTGACCCTGACCTGACCCGGAGTTTGTCCGTATCCGGCGGCAAGATCGGCTTCATCCTGCTGCCAGATACCGTCAAATTCATAATCGTAATTTACCTGTATCGGTTTTCCTATGAACCATGCATTTCCTATATCATCGTTTTTCTCTCCGTACAATTCCACAATTTCATTCCTGTTGCTGTCAAAAACAATATCGGTACTCCAGGAGAAATCTTCGGTCCGGATATTCAATGTGTTTAAACTGATCTCAAGCCCGGTATTCCTTACCCAGCCAACATTGTCCCAGATATTTTGCCAGCCACTTGTCTGGGGAAGTTGCCGTTCCATAATCAGGTCTTTGGAATCCCGCCTGTAAACGTCAATTGCACCATTGATCCGGTAATCCAAGAAACCGTAATCCAGACCTATATTGAATTCTGTGGTTTTCTCCCAGCCCAGGGCGTAGTTTGCCAACCTGTTTTTATAGTATGCCGGGGAAACCACACCATCAAAATCGTAATATCTCTGAGAAACATTGGACTGTGTTCCATAAATGGCAACAGCATCATTTCCCGAAACCCCATAACTCAGCCTTAATTTCAGGTTACTCAGTTTATCGGCAGATTTCAGGAAATCTTCGTCAGATATTTTCCATGCAAAAGCCCCCGAAGGGAAAAAGGCCCATTTGTTGTCAGGAGCCAGTCTCGATGAACCGTCGTAACGCCCCGTTAGTGTAAACAGGTATTTGTCGTTATACGTATATTGTAATCTTCCCAGAAAAGAAGCCAGGCTGCGTTGTTGATAGTTCGTTTCCGATCTTACGATATTTTCCCTTGGGACTGCATCCAGATTGTACCACTTACTGTTAAAAGGGAAGTTCCTCGCAGCCTGATTGGCGCTTTCCCATTGTTCGTATTGTATACTCTGGATAAACGTAGCGTTAAGGTTATGCCGGTCAATAGTTTTTTGATAACTCAACTGGTTATCCAGGACATACGAGAAATAATCTTCGGTATTATAGCTGGCATTGGTATTCTCGATCTTTCCGGCCCCGCCTTTCCACCATTGTCCTCCGTAATATCCATCTCTTTTGTAGATCATGTGGGGTGAAAACTGTGAGCGTAACGTCAACCCTTCAATAGGTTCGACCTGCAAAAACACGTTACCGAAAGCCCGGTAACGACGATTTTCCCTTATTTCCCCGTCGTCCTTGTATTCAAATAATGGATTGGTGACAAAATCATTGCGATAAGCAAAGAATTGAGGATCGCCGTTTTCATCGTAAGGATAGGCTACGGGTGGTAGCCGGTACGCCGACCGCAAAGTTTCATAACTTCCTTGGTTCTGGATGCTATGTGTAAAATAGAGGTTTCCCCCTGCCTGCCATTTTTCCCCGAATTGCCGGTTGAGATTCAGTCGCAGATTATACCTGTTGAAATCTTCGCCGGGTACGGTTCCCTCCTCTTTTAACTGTCCCAGACTCAAGGCAAATGTGCCTTTGTCATCGCCTCCGGATATGGTTACGGTATTACTGGTCTGCAACCCGTCGCGTAGTATGAGATCTCTCCAGTTCGTATAGTTACCACTATCAATCCTGCCCCATTCCTCCTGGGTAAAGAAATCCGGGTTGGACCGGTCGGTATTCTTTCCCTGGTTGGTAAACAGGTCTGTTCGCCATCGAACATACTCCTCACCATTCATCATCTCGGGCAAATTGCTCGGTGTCCGGATGCCCACATAGCCGTCGTACTGAATGGTAAATTTCCCTTTTCTTCCTTTTTTAGTCGTTACGATCACCACACCGTTGGCACCTCTGGAACCGTATATAGCAGTTGCGGACGCGTCTTTAAGGATGTCTATTTTTTCTATATCATTGGGGTTTAAGTCGGCCAGTCCGGATCCGGTGGGAATACCGTCTACCACATAAAGCGGGCTATTGGGGTTGCTGTTATTCGATGTAGGAATGGAACCCAACCCTCTTATGTTTATACTGAACCCACTTCCGGGTTTCCCTACATTTTTTTCAACATTTACACCGGCTACCCGTCCCTGCAATGCGCCGGCCGCATCCGGAATTGATGTGGCAGCTATTTCTTCGCCTCCTAAAGAACCTACGGCTCCCGTCAAATCCTCCTTTTTTACGGCCCCGTAACCGATAACGACCACTTCTTCCAGTTTAGATACATCTTCCCGGAGCACTACATCTACTTGTGCCTTTCCGTCAACTTCTATTTCCCTGGTGGTAAAGCCCATGTAGCTGAAGACGAGAATACCATCGCCATCCGGGACAGAAATCTCATAATTACCGTCAAAATCCGATATTGCTCCTGTCTCGGTATTTTTAAGAATGATGGTTACACCGGGGAGCGGGTCTCCTCTTTCATCGGTTACCGTTCCCTTCACCGAAAGCTGGGCAAAAGCGGAATCGTCCGGCTTTTTCCTGATGATCACCACATTGTTCCCGGTAAACGTAAAATCAAAATCGCGAACGGAAAGGCTTAGCTTCAGAAGTTCATTTGCTGTTACCGTGCCTTTTTTAAGGAGTATTTTGGAACTGTTCTTAAAAAGATCTTCATGGTAAATAAATTTATATTCCGTCTGTTGCCGGATCAGGTCAAATACCTCATCAATCGTTACTGTTTTATCCGTATCGACAACAATTCTGGCATTCTGGGAGAGCATATTCCCGGGAGAAAAGCCAAACAGGGCGGTAAAGAACAGGAATACAAATGTTTTCATAATATAGTGCAGGAATATTTTTCCGCAATGGAAAAACCCCGCGATTGGTTTAACTTTCATAATTTTGTGTTATTGGTTAATTTGATTGATCAATAATCTGCAAAGGGAATAAAGCGCTGCTGTGAGAGGTTTTGACTTTGTTCCCTTTCTTTTTATTATCTGATGGTGATTTTTTTGTTTTTTATTTCATAGGCACTGATAAAGTTTGTGTTCTGTATGTTTTTTAATATTTCTTCCAAATCCTGGTCTTTACCCAACACCCCGTTAAACCTTACTTCTTCGAGGGCAGTATCCGCAAATTCTATATCCACATCGTACCATCTCGACAGTATTTTTGCGATCTCCTTTAAAGGCATGCTCTTAAAGCTAAAGAGCCCTTTTTTCCAGGAAATTACATTGTAAACATCTACGTAAGAAATGGTTGTATTGTTATTTTCCAGGTCCAGGTCCAATTGTTGGCCGGGGGTCAAAGTTTGCTTTGCATCGGGAGTATTAACAGCCACCTTACCTTCTACCAGGGTAGTATACACATTGGATTCGTCCCGATATGCCCTGATATTGAATTCCGTCCCCAGCACCTCGACTTCCTGTATTTGTGTATGTACTTTAAACCGGGCTCCTTTGTGGTTTGTACTCGGAGACACCTCAAAACAGGCTTCACCGTAGAGAAGTTCCACCACCCGGGTTTCCCCGTCTGTAAATGCCACGGGATACTTTAAGCGGGATTCGGAATTCAGCCATACTTTTGTACCGTCGGATAACTGTACGAAAAACTGCCCTCCCCGGGGAATCGTAAGATAATTATACACGGTTTGGACAGCTTCCGAAGCGGTTGCCTGCTTATAAACTATTTGCTTCCCGTTACTTTGTGCATTTTTAGTCCGATACGAAGCCGCTGCCTCCAGCGGAACTTCCGAACCATCCTCTAAAGTCAGGGTGGCCTTATCCGTTCCGGTTTTTATGACCGTATCCGCATTTACGACAGCAGGAATATTATCTTGTTGCATGTCCCGGAGAACCATATAAGAAAATCCAAACAGCAGTACTATTAAAGCTGCCGCGACATAACGGAACCGATGCCTGCTAATCTTTAAGACGGGGGATTGTTTTTGCCGCTGTTCAAGTTTATCCAATACGGCTCCCCATGCGGTTTCCTTATCTACGGTCGCATGTTCCGGAATCTTTTCGGCCAATGTACTCCAATGGATTTTTTTAATAAATGCATAATCATCCCCAAACGCATCCAAACGTTGCTTTTCTGCTTTGGTGAGCATCCTGAGTTTTTTCTTTATAAGGAGTATAGCTATGTGGAAAATGTCATTCATTTACCCGGTGCATTTATATACAGAACAACATACTTATTAAAAAGTACTACCGTATTTTACACTTTTTTAAAAATTTTAAGGGATAACTTGCTAAAAACATGAAAAACAAGAAGTTGTCACGCCACCAGAAAGTAGATTATACGATCCAATTCTTTGAACCGGGCCCTCAGTAACTTGTAAGCAGACGATTTCAGGGTTTTTACGGTTTGTATCTGGATTCCGAGTGTCCGGGCAATCTCTTCGTTTTTCATCCCTTTGAGACTTAATTGGATAATCTCCTTCTTTCTGTCCGAAAGTGTCTCTATAGCCTGGTGCAATTGCCTGGTAATCTCTTCTTCGAGAATTTCCTGTAAGAATAAATTTTCATCTTCTTCCCATTTTATAAAGTTTGAAGCATACTTATCTTTTACCTTGAGGTGTTTGATATGGTTATAGCATTTGTTGCGGGTAGATTTGTATAGATAAACCCTTAATGAGGTCTCATCGGGAAAGGCCAGGTCCTTTTCCAGAAGATTGACAAAAATATCCTGTACCAGGTCTTCACATTCATTTCTTAAAGGCAAAAAGCGGTTTGCATACAGCACCAGGGTACTGTAATATTTATTGAATATCTTATGTAAATCGCTTTTGGTAAACACGTTTTATGGATATACTTTATGTATAACATACACTTACAAAACACAGTATAACAATTTCCCCCCGGGGTAGTATTCGTTATCGGTGTGAAGTTATAATGAATATGCCCTCACCGCAAATTTAACATAAAACGCAAATTATCATAGCTAATGTCAAAATATTGAAATTATTCCGACGGAAAATTTTATAAAATAATACACAAAAGCCGTTTGTATTTGACTACAAACGGCTTTTGAACTATGCAACAGATAAGGCTGGTACCACCCCGAAGGACCAGTCGCCTGTTTCTATGTATGTAAATCCTTTATCTTCCCCGGAAATTTCAGGGGTTTGATACACTGTTTTAAATAAGCTAGAATAAGCCTACCGGGGCCTTGTCATAAGAAATAAGCATATTTTTTACCACGCGGTAGTGATCCAGGGCCATTTTGTGGTTTTCACGGCCAAATCCTGATTCTTTCACACCGCCAAACGGGGCATGAGCAGGATAGGTATGATATTGGTTTACCCATACCCTACCAGCCTGTATAGCTCTTGGCACCTGGTATAATTCGTGCGCATCCCGGCTCCATACACCGGCACCCAAACCATACGAAGTATCGTTGGCAATAGCTATAGCTTCTTCAGTAGAGCTGAAAGTCGTCAGGGAAACAACCGGGCCAAAGATCTCTTCCTGGAAAACACGCATATTATTATCTCCTTTTAAAACTGTTGGCTGGATGTAGTATCCTTCGGAAAGCTCTCCTTCGTAATTTCCGGGTTCTCCACCGGCCAGGACAGTTGCTCCTTCTTCTTTACCGATATGGATATAACTCAGGATTTTATCAAACTGGGCTTTGGACACCTGAGAACCGATCATCGTTTCGGGGTCTAACGGATTGCCGGTTTTCACTTTTTTCAAACGCTCCTGCATTCTTTCGATAAAAATGTCGGCAATATCCTCGTGTACAAGGATACGTGAGGGAGACGTACATATCTCTCCCTGGTTGAGCGCAAACATCAATGCACCTTCAACAGCCTTTTCAAAAAACGCATCGTCCTTAGCGGCTACGGACGGGAAGAAAATGTTGGGAGATTTTCCTCCCAATTCCATCGTCACGGGAATCACACTTTCCGCAGCATTGTGTAAAACTTTACGCCCGGTTTCTGTAGAACCTGTGAACGACAGCTTCGCCACCCGCTGAGATGAAGCCAGGGCTTGTCCTGCTTCATTACCAAAACCTGTCACAATATTCAGTACGCCTTTAGGTAAAATATCCCCTATAAGCTCCATCAGGCACATAACACTGGTGGGGGTTTGTTCTGCCGGTTTCACTACTGCCGTACAACCTGCTGCCAGAGCCGGGGCTATTTTCCAGGCCAGCATCAACATGGGGAAGTTCCAGGGAATGATCTCCCCCACTACACCGATAGGTTCATGCAATACAATGCTTACAGTGTCCTTGTCGTGTTCCGAAATACTTCCTTCATCTGCACGAATAACCCCGGCAAAATACCGGAAGTGATCAATACAGTAAGGAATATCCGCTGCCCTTGCCTCACGGATTGGCTTACCGTTGTCTATAGTTTCCAGGGAAGCCAGGTATTCAAAATTGTCTTCCATGACCTGGGCTATTCGCAATAACATATTGCTACGTTCTGTTGCAGAAGTTGTACTCCACTTCGGGAAGGCCTGATGCGCGGCGTCCAAAGCAAGGTTGATATCTTCTTCCGTAGACCTGGCCGCTTTGGTAAAGACCTTACCGTCTACAGGGGATACATTATCAAAATATTCTCCCTTTACCGGAGCTACAAATTCACCGTTGATGAAATTCCCGTATTTTTCTTTAAAATCGGGTTTGGTTACATTCGCCATAATTATTTCTTTTTAATTAAACAATAAGACAAATGTATACCGGCTCTTTGGTTCCGGGCTTATCAAAAAGAGCCAGTTATTTATGAAAAAAGGTCAGTTTGAAAAATGAATTTTGCCAAACTAAGAAACATCCTTCGGACTATACCCAAACCTGTTTTTAAATGCGGTGCTGAAGTTAGACAGGTTGTTATATCCCATCTCCCAATAGATATCCGAAGCCTTCAGGTTGCCTTGTTCCAAAAGTACCTTTGCCTTCTGCAGGCGTTTCTCCTGCAACCATTTGCCGGGAGAAGACTTGTATTCATTTATAAAATGACGTTTAAAGGTAGATAAACTCATATTGCATAAAAAAGCAATTTCTTCCAGTTTCAGATTGGAATAAGTATTACGCTCCACGATTTCCCTGAAGGGAGATGTTTCCTCAACTATCAATGATCGTAAATAGGATTTGAAACTATTCCCGTATTTGCTGACTAGATAGAGCATTATTTCTTCAAATTTGACAGAAAGAAAATTATCGGAAAACAGTAATGGGCTGCCTTCAATGTTTGAAAGAGAATCTAAATAGGATATAATATAGTGATCGTTTTCGATAATGAAAAACGGAGCTTCTTTTGTATGTACGGATGGTTTGCCAATGTGTTTTTCCAGAAATTTTTTAAGCATCTTTTCCGAAAAGAAAAATAGCTTACAATAATAGATGTTTTCGGTATCCAATAATTCTGTCCAAAGACAATTTCCCTTTTTTATCAGTAAAGACTGATCTTTATTCACGGCAACCGAGGTCCCCCCAAAGTGAACCTGTTTCTTTCCGACCTGTAAAAAGCTGAACATGTTCATTCTCAGGTTCACTTTACTTTTTACAATATCCGTGGTCATTCTAAAATCGTGAACAAAGACATCGCGATCTTTTTTAGGGCCGTCAATAAATAGTTCCGGTATATTTTCTATTAGCATTGGATTATATGTTCTTGGTTAGGACGGGAGAACAAAATTATGTGAAAAAATTAAACTGCCTTCGAAAGAAAGGTGAGTTTTCCCTGGCCTCTTCTATAAAAACTGAAGTACTTTACGGATCTTATTTACCCGGCTTTAAAATTCTAATGGCTCCCTGAACAACAAGAACGAAAACATTGGATATTACAAACGTGTTTTTTTCATAGTACATCCGTCCGCATATCCTGATACACGCAGGTTAGCTGTTTTTTGTTTTATAGAGACATTTTAGTAACTTCATAGCTTTATAAAAATCTTTTCAACTCCTATGGTTATGTACAAAACCTTACTTTTTTTATCCATATTATTCTCAAGCCCTATACTTAAAGCACAGGATACCCTGAATGCGATGCCGGATAAAAAAGTGATCATCGGTATTACGGAAATGCCACCTTTTGTCGTAATGGAGAATGACGGGTATTCCGGCCTGAGCATGGTTTCCTGGGAAATGGTTAACGAACAACTGGCCCTGGATTACGAATACAGGAATTACCCGAACCTTATCACGTTGTTACAGGCGGTGGAAAAGGGGGAGGTTGATTTCAGCATCAACCCGGTTACGGTTACCGACCTGCGTATGGAACGGGTCGGCTTTTCGCAGCCCTATTTTATATCGCATACGGCTATTGCCAAGCAAAAAGAATATTTTGTATGGCGATTTCTTAAAAACCTTTGGAGCTGGAAATTTTTCTCAGCCCTGCTCTTGTTGCTCGGGGTTATATTTTTGTTCGGGCTCCTGGTGTGGCTTTTCGAACGCAAGCGTAACCCCGAAGAGTTCGGAGGCGGGGCAAAGGGACTGGCACAGGGATTCTGGTGGAGTGCCGTGACCATGACCACCGTAGGCTATGGCGACAAATCACCACGAACCACAGGGGGCCGGTTTGTAGGGTTTATCTGGATGTTCCTTGCCATTATTATCATTTCCGGTTTAACTGCCGGAATAGCTTCGGCACTGACGGTGCAGAGTATCCATGACAAGATCAACTCGGTGTCGGACCTGGAACGGTTTCATGTAATCACCGTGGGGAATTCGGGGCCCCAGGAATTCCTGGATCAGTACAATATCAAATATACGGCTACGGAAAACCGCCAGCAAGGATTTGAACTACTGCGCGAAGACCCGGAAGCTATCTTCGTCTACGACCAGCCCATCCTGCAATACGAGATCGAAAAACAGGATATGGAGAACGAAATAGAAGTTTTACAAAAAAACCTGAAAAAGGATTACTACAGCTATTCTTTTCCAAAAGGTTCCCCATGGCTCCCCCTCATTAATCCCGAACTCGTTAAAACATTAAAAACCATGAAGTGGCGGACATTGATACGGGATTATTAATGATAGTATTTTTTCTCTGGATTTGTTCGGATTCCGGGCGCAGGAACTCATTTATTGGGTTACCAGGTTATTCGGTTATTAAGTTATACACATAGATACTATTTGTGTTCATCTCATAAACAAATAGTTAAATATTCGTATACGTATAAAATAAATAGGTATTTCAAAAGAACCTGACTTTGTGGGCTTTGTGAAAAACTTTGAGCCCTTTGTGGTTTTCCCTGTCACGGGTCTTATTTTATCACAGAGACTCACAAAGCAGGCACAGACCTGCCTGCCGGCATAGGCAGGGTTGCACAAAGTATTGTAGAGAAATTAAATGTATAACTCAACCTATTAACTTAATAACTGGACAAAGTAAAAATCACACCTTCTTAGAAGGTGGCTTTTGGTTGCCCCCATAGGGGGCACTATAGTCAAAAATCAAACCGCTGTTGGTGTTCCTCTACACGACGTTCTTCCTTTTCTTGATATTTCACATATTTTCTTATCGTTTCCTCATCAACCCCAACCGTACTCACAAAAATAACCACGAGCCCAAAAATGGTTTCCCCAGTAAGGCTTTTTCTTCAATAAAGGATAACTCTTGAACAGCTTTATAGCTATTTTTCCTTTCAATATCCCCATCAATTTCGAAATCGAAATCTTAGGAGGAACAGATACCAAAAGATGAACGTGATCTTCTTGTACAGTCAGCTCCTGGACTTCGCAACCTTTCCATTCACAAAGCATTTGGATATCTTTGCTTACAAGTGATTTTATCTCCCCCTTAAGAACTCGAAAACGGTACTTAGGAACCCAAACTATATGGTAATCACATTTATATACTACATGGATCGATTTCTTATATTTGCTCATACCACAAAGATAGGCATAGCCCTAAGAACATTACCACCAGCTAAGCAGGTGGGTTTTCACGTTTAACTAAAGTAACCGTAATGAAATTACAGGGTTTTAACCTTCAATTTGATAATAAAAAACTCAGGAACTGTCTAAGAACCTCTTATGGTTATACCTGAATACACTTTTGTTCGATCAGAATTTGTGGTGGCAAAGCCACTTCCTTTGGGGTGGATAGTCCGATTCGAACCAATCCTTTACTTATAAAGTTGCATTCCCACAGGTCAAGTTGATACTCCGATAAGTAAAGTAAGCATCCTCATGCATAAAGCAGACATCCCCGGATGTAAAGTAAGCATCCTCATACATAAAGTAGACGTCCCCGGATGTAAAGTAAGCATACCCATGCATAAAGTAGACATCCCCCGATATAAAGTAAGCATCCCCATTCATAAAGTAGATGTCCCCGGATGTAAAGTAAGCATCCCCATGCATAAAGTAGACATCCCCGGATATAAAGTAAGCATACCCATGCATAAAGTAGACATCCCCGGATGTAAAGTAAGCATCCCCATGCATAAAGTAGACATCCCCGGATATAAAGTAAGCATCCCCATGCATAAAGTAGACGTCCCCGGATGTAAAGTAAGTATCCCCATGCATAAAGTAGACGTCCCGGATGTAAAGTAAGCATCCCCATGCATAAAGTAGACATCCCCGGGAGAAAAGTAAGTATCCCCATTTATACAGTAGACGTCCTTATAATTTGTAAAGATTCCATTCCCCTGGTCTTTATCTTTTAGACAGTCTCTTAATTCTGATAAATAGAAATCGTACCACTGCCTTCATTGGTAACGATCAACAGGTCTTTTTCCGTCGGGCTGTCTTCTGCCGGAATGGCCAGGACGCCTTCGGGCGCCATGTCCCCGGATCTTTCCAGTATCTGGATAAATTCGGGAGAAACGGGATTGCTGATGTCGTAAACCAGTACCTGGCTGTTTCGCTCCAGGCCTACAAAAAGAATGGTACGGTCTCCTATCTTCAGCTTTTCCACGGATTCGGGTTCGGCTCCCTTGTCATCGCTCCTTCCGTCCGCTTCACCTTCATCGGCATTAAAGCTTCCGGGAGTCAGTTCCAGTGTCCTGGAAGCGATCTCGTTACCACTGTCATAAACCAGTTCCCCGTTTGTTGACCAAACGGAGAAAGAACGGGCCCCGTAGGCGTAAAGTTCGTCAAAATCCCCGTCGCCATCCGTGTCTCCCAAAGTGGTGGTTATCTTCAAGCGCCCCAGGTTTTCATCGAGTTGCAGGGTTTCCGCATCGGGGAACGCCGTTTCATCCAGGGTAATTTTTTTTACCCGCGCTTCTTCTGAAAAACCATCATAATCCCTGGCATCCCCTTCGTTCGCCGTTATCAGGTAACCTGTTCCGCCCAGGTTTACATAGATCATGGCATCCGGATGATAAATACCGTATACCGGCCAGTTCTTTAATTCGGTGACATCGTCCCTGTCGCTGGCATCCAGTTCGTTTCCGGGAACAGAATGATCTTTGAATCCCAACGGATAAATGGCTTCTATTTGTTTAGTTTGAAGATTTACCCGGGCAATACCGTTATTTTCCTGCAGGGCGACCCAGGCCGTCCGGGAATCATCGGATATGGCCACATATTCCGGCTCCACATCCATGGACAAGGTTGCATTGGGACCGAATACCCGAAACCCCTGCGATTTCAGGGCCTCTTCCTGGCTGTTAAACGCATCGAAATCCAAAGTGGTCACCGTCCCGGTTTCCGTCTCTATTATACTTACCGTTCCTTTGGGATCGTCCAGGTAATCGTCACTTGGTTCTCCCTCGTCGGCAGTGACGATATATTTACCGTCGGGAGAGAAAATAACCATGTCGGGCAAAGCTCCTACCGTAAAAGCTTCTTCCTGTTCCCTGGTATCGGTATTGTAAACCAGCACACTTCCCTTATCCTGCTTGTTCGGCGCTTCCACGGCAACAGCCAGCCTTCCGCCATAAACGGAAACGCTGTTGGGTGTACCGATGCTCCCTACCTGTATGGACGTCTCCTTAACCGGGGAGGAAGGATCGGATATATCGTGTACCATTACCTCATCATTATCCGGATTTATCGTAAATATTTTATTTGTAACCGGGTCAAATGCCGTTATCTCTGTTGTGCCACCGGCATGGATTGTGGTAAGATGCTGAAAATTTACTTCTGTCGGAATTTCTCCCTGGTCATCTCCACGATCATCGTCACTATTACAGGATATGAAAAACATTGCGGACAAGAGGTACAAGGAAAGGCTCTTTAGTTTCATCTGGTTAAATTTTCTCCAAAGAAAATGTTAAACCGTTAACTGGAAGTTACTGCAAAAAGAAGTTAATGTTAACATCCTCTAAGCCCTACCGTTCAGTTTTCGTTTTATACGATCCAGCGCCTGATATTACTATCCGGCAGAATTCACATGGCTTCTGTATACCGGCCGCGTACATTTGTCCGTAAACAAAAATCTCATGAAACTATCGGCTGCTTCCACACTCTTTTGCACACTGGTTTTCGCCAAAATCGTCAGTCCGCAGGAACAGTCCTGGAAAATGGCAAGGAGCGAGAAGGACATCGCTATCAGTTACCGGTGGGTCCCGGCCCCGGAGGGAAGAAAAGCACGGGAGATGAAGGCTGTGTTTACCGTAGACTCGGACGTGCACTCTCTTATCTGCCATTTCAAAGACGCCGAAAAGTTCCGGCAATGGTCGGTGACTGCCAGTCGATGCGATATACAACTGAAAACCGAAGCACTGTGGGAAGCTCATATAGAGTTCCGTTTCCCCTGGCCTTTACGGTCCAGGGACCTGGTAACGAAAAACGAACTGGTAACTTCCGGAAACACCATCATACTTAAAATGAACAGTACCCCCATGGCCAGACCGCAACTCCGGGGTACAAAACGGATAGTATCTTACCAGGCGACCTGGCAATTCGTCAAACTTTCCGAAGAGCAGACTGCGGTCACTCACCGTGTCATAACCTTCGACCCCCCGGAATTTCCCAGGATACTGACAGACCCCCTAATACAGGACAAATTCATAGAATCCGTAGAACGATTACGACAACAAATTTGAAAAAGTACTTTTTTATGCGGGGAGTTTTAACTATCTTAAAGACGAAGATCTTTGCTCTGAAAGGCAGTCCGGAGCAAATTGCCGGGGGTTTTGCCCTCGGTTCTTTTATAGGCATGATGCCCATTCCAGGCCTGCAGCTTTTTGTATCCCTGGGCTTGGCATCCTGTATTGGTGTAAATAAGAAAGCCGCCTGCCTTGCTGTTTTCAATACCAACCTCTTCACCGGGGCTTTCCTGTTTGCATTTAACTACTGGCTGGGCAAGACCATTTTGAGATTATCTCCTGATTTTATCTTTCCGGATAAAATTGGCTTGGATTTTATATATGTAGTGATTACTTCCGGAAAAAATGTTTTTTCTTCCCTGCTCGCAGGAGGATGTGTCACCGGCATGTTTTCCGCATGGATAAGCTACCATCTGGTTTTGCTCTGGTTCCGAAAAAAAAGAGAAAGATAATGCGCTATCCGAATACATTCACAGTAATTACGGGGGCCAGTCAGGGGCTGGGAAAAGCCCTGGCCGAGGTATGTGCCCGACAGGGCCGGAACCTGATTCTCATCTCCCTGCCGGGGGAACGTATACACCACACGGCCAGGGAACTTATACAACAACACGCTATTGAGGTCATTTGTCACGAAACCGACCTGACCAAAGAAGACAACATATCGAAAACGGTGGCAAGCATCAGAAAACACAATATAAATATACTCATCAACAATGCGGGAATTGGCGGAACAAAGAAGTTCATGGATGCGGACCTTGCTTATATTGATAGCATCCTGTTGCTGAACATGAGGTCGCTGGTGCTCCTGACACACCAGTTACTCCCTGTCCTGAAAAAACAGAAGCAGTCCTACATACTCAATATTTCCAGCCTGGCTGCCTTTTCACCCATGCCTTATAAAACGGTCTACCCGGCCACCAAGGCCTTTGTTTACTCTTTTTCGCGGGGACTCCATGCGGAGTTGAAACAAAGCAACATCCACGTAGCCGTCGCCCACCCGGGAGGAATGGCCACTAATGGGGATACGACCAAACGAATAAACTCTCACGGAAGGTTTATCCGTTTTTCCATACTCTCGGCCGAGGTCACAGCAGCCATTTGCATGGAAAAACTGCTCCAGAGAGAAAGTATCATCATTCCGGGAAAAATGAACAGGTTTAGTTCTATCTTACAAAAAATTATGCCGGTAGACTTCCAGTTAAGGATTTTCAGCACTAAATTACAACGCGAATTACAACAGTAGTATAATGACAGACACCGTATTGGTAACAGGCGCCAATGGTTTCCTGGGAAACCATATCGTAAGGATACTTCTGCAACGAAAATTCCGGGTCATTGCCCTGGTCCGCCCCGGCAGTGATATCCGAAGTCTGAAAGGACTGGATTGTACCGTACGAAGAGGAGAACTACATAATCCTAAGGACATCGGTCCGCTGGTCAGGGAATCCGGTTATGTTATCCATTGTGCTTCCATGACCTCCCCGAACAATACTAACCTCAACCTTTATAAAAAAGCCAATCTCGCTTCTACCGAATTGCTGGTAAAAGCTTGTGGGGAACATAATATCCGGCGTTTTGTTTTGGTGAGTACGGCCAATTGTTTCACCAACGGCACCATCAAAGAACCTGGCAACGAAAATTCCGGGTTTATGCCCTGGCTCCGGCATTCCGGTTATGCTTACAGTAAATACCTGGCCCAGGAGCACGTGCTTCAGAAAAGCAGGGAAGAAAATTTCCCCGGAATAGTCGTAGCCCCCACCTTCCTGGTCGGTCCGTACGACACGAAACCCTCAAGCGGTGCATTGTTGTTATATGCCCTTAAAAATAAAATACTGTTCTGCCCCGGGGGCGGTAAAAGCTTTGTAGATGTGCGTGCTGTTGCCATTGCCACCACAAATGCCCTCACTATGGGCAGAACAGGAGAATGTTACCTGCTTTCCGGCGTAAACCTCGACTACAGGACCTATTTCAGGAAAACAGGAGAAATTACCGGGCAACACAAGCGAATGATTCCACTACCGAAACAACTGGAGAATATCTTTGGTACGGTCTCACGGATTTTTCCCCATCGGAAAATACGCCTGCTGAAAACACATATGCGCATGTTGTCGCTGGACAATTATTTCAGTAATGCCAAAGCAAAAGAAGAACTGCAAATGCCCGACACCGATATAGACGAAGTCCTGAAAAATTCCGTGAGCTGGTTTACGGAAGAGGGGTATTTAAAAAAATAAGCCTTACTTTAGAATCAGCATAATATATCTCTGTGAAAAGCAAGGCCATACATATATTTTTTGCACGTCTGTTCCTTATCTACGGATTGCACCTTATTATAAAATGGGGAGATGAGACTTTCCATCATTTTTTTGATTTTACCCGGAGGGGGATCTATTTCTCCGTTTTTGTCATAAGCCTGTGGATGTTGTGCCTGTATCTGTTGGATTATATAAAAAAGAAGAGGTTCACTCCCCGGAAACAGCCTTTTACCTACCTGCTTTTCTGTATTGCATACGGTTATGTTTTTGCACTCACAACAAATGTGGTCTACAGGTATGTGGATGTTCACTATTTCGGAACGGACTGGGGAGATATCGGGTACTTTAACCCTATACTTATCCTGGGTATCCTCATACTTTTTATTTGCGCCCTTAGTTTTTACGAGTATTTTCAGACCGAACTGGCTGTAAAGGAAAACCAGTTGCTCACGGAAAAGCTAAAAAAGGAAAATGCTATTGCTCATTATAAACTGTTAAAAGCGCAGATAGAGCCGCATTTTTTATTCAACA
Organism: Sinomicrobium endophyticum; assembly: GCF_052983315.1. NCBI lineage: Bacteria > Pseudomonadati > Bacteroidota > Flavobacteriia > Flavobacteriales > Flavobacteriaceae > Sinomicrobium > Sinomicrobium endophyticum. The sequence goes on along the minus strand of NZ_JBRKIS010000044.1, from coordinate 77,429 downwards.
GCCTCAGCGTATTATCTTCTCTGGTACATAAAGATGCCGACCTGGCATCCGATTTCATCCTGAAATTATCCCGGATGCTTCGTTTTTCCATAGACCGGAATGATCGGATGTATGTTTTTCTCGACGAAGAGATCGATTTTATGAAAGACTATTTCTTTCTTATCCGGACCCGCTTCGGAAACTCGGTAAACCTGGTGGATGATCTTCACATACCGGGCAGAAAAGATATCATTCTCCCTCCCGGCACTTTGCAGGCACTTACCGAAAACGCCATTAAGCACAATGGCTACAGCCCGGAAAAGCCTCTGGATATCCGGCTTTATAACGATGAAGAATTTATGTATGTGAGCAATAATATCATCCCAAAAGAACATGTGTATGCGTCTACCGGGATAGGGCTTGCCAATTTATCCGAAAGGTTTCATTTGTTATGCCGGCAGGATATCGGTTTTGGTATGGCGGAAGAAAATTTTATAGTTCGTCTGCCAATCATATTCAAAAACACGGACCATGCGTATAGTGATCATTGAAGACGAAATACATACGGCCGACCGGCTCCGGGACCTCCTGCTTCAATGTGATAATACCATACACATCGCAGCCACCCTCGGATCAAATAAAGCAGCGGTAAACTGGTACCGCAGCAATGCCATGCCCGACCTGGTATTCCAGGACATAGAACTTACCGATGGCAATTGTTTCCGGATATTTGATCAGGTAGAGGTAACCGCACCTATAATTTTCACTACGGCATATAGTAACTACGCTTTGAAGTCCTTTGCCCTGAACAGCATAGATTATATTGTTAAACCCTATGGTATGGAAGATATTGCCGGGGCACTTCAGAAACTGGACCGGATGAAAAACATATTCCGTCCACCCGAAAAGGAAATACTCCGGGATGTTCTTGCCCCCCATATGTCCAGAAACCGGTTATTGGTAAAACTGGGCGATTATTACAAATCCGTCCGTACGGAAGATATTGCCTGTTTTAAATCGGAAGACGGACTTACCTCGGCGCATACTTTTTCAGGGGAAAGACATTTTGTAGATCCTCCTGTAAATAAGCTGGCGGAAGAGCTTGACCCCTCCGTATTCTTCCAGGTAAACCGAAAATTCATCCTGAATATCTCGGCCATAGCCTCTATACGGCAGTGGTTCGGAAATCGTCTGAAAATAGAGCTCCGTATACCGGAGGAAGAAGATATTATTGTAAGCAGGGACCGTGTCCGGTACTTTAAAGCCTGGCTGGATCAATAGCACGGGTTATTCCGAATTACAAACCTTACAATCCTCCTGGTGTTCTCCTACCAGGTATCCGTGTTCGTTCAACTTGTAATCACAACAATCCATATACCCGTATTGCAATAATTTTCGCCCTCTTTGTATACGTGATTTGGCACCGGATACGGATATTTTCAGTATTCCGGCAACTTCTGCCTGCTTTTTTCCCTGTATCTCACTGAGCAGTAAAGCTTTTCTGTACTTTTCCGGTAAATTGCCGATAAGAGGTAAAAGACAATCCTTTTCTGTCATTTCTTCCTCCTCTTCGGGCTCTGCAAATCCACTGTCTTCCGGAAAAAATACTTCAGCTTTATTTTTCCGGTAATGATCGGTGACTACATTGCGGGCTATCGTATATATCCACGATCTGAGTTTTCCTTCATCCTTCAGGTCGCCCAGGTGCAGGTGTACTTTTGCGAAAACCTCCTGTAACAGGTCTTTCACTGTTTCCGGGTTATCGATCCTGTTACGGATATAGCCTTTGATTTCTCCGGAAAAACGCTTCCAGATTTCTGCTGTTTCCATAATTACCAATATACGAATAAAGTAAACAATATGCCATAACATAACAACGGGGATCCGGGTATCTATACAATACCCGGCCCCGGTAACTCTCCTGCTTATAACAATCCCTCCGCCCCTATTAGCATTCGCAATGGGTACAAGAACAGTTTTCACAGGTACATCCTGCACAATTTCCTTCTTTACAGGATGTACACTGGCATTTACAATCAGCTGTTGTTTCCATAGTATATAATTTTAGATTACATTTATTAAGACGGAGAGTTCTTCAAAAAGACGCATTTTTCACCCGTTTTTTCGGTTGCGGTTTCCCCCGGAAAGAAAATATTTAAAAAAATCCGGGAAAGGATAAAATATTTCCCCGCCTATTCCGACTATATAAGTATAACGCATCTTCATTGCATGGATCAACAGGAAAAAAATAATGTCATACACCGGGTTACCATTTCCGAAGAAGGCAAGTTGATCCACTTTCTGAAACAATGGATACCGAACAGGGAAGATGCCAGAGATATAGTACAGGATGTCTTTTACAACCTGGTGCTCGGCTTTGAAGAGATCCGGGACCTCGATAAAATTTCTTCATGGTTATACAGCACAGCCAGGTTTAAAGCCATCGACTTTTTACGTAAAAAGAAATCGACACCGGAATCCGAACTGAAAAGGCCTTCGGACACGGACGAAAACGAAACGAACATTTTTGAATGGTTACAGGAGCATATCCCGGCGCAGCAGGAAACGGAAATGTGGGGGGAAGAAGTTTACCGGATACTGGAATACACCCTGGAAAGCCTCCCGGAAAAACAGCGGGACGCTTTTGTACTCCATGAACTGGAAGGGATTCCAATTGCCGAGATCGCCCGGAAACAGAAAGTTTCGGTAAACACCGTATTATCGAGGAAGCGATATGCCGTGATACGGCTTAAAAAAGAACTGCAACTTTTGTATAACGAATTAAATGATTGATCCATGAAACCGGCTTAAGGGAAATTTTGAACATCGAACCTGCCGGCAGGGGGGTTCCGTATGACGGATAAACAACAATAAAAAATAAACAGATGAAAGTATTAAAAATCATAGGACTCGTAGTCGTAAAACTGGCGTGCATTGCCTTCTACGTATTTGTGGTGATGCAACTGTGGAACTGGCTGATGCCATACGTATTCGGCATTACCACACTTACCTTCTGGCAAACCCTGGGTGTTTTGCTGTTGTGCAAACTGTTATTCCTTGGGAACGGCTGGAATTACAGACGGGGAAAGTACGGCCCTCCGCGTAACGCAAAACGCAGGTGGAAGTCCGGCTTCAGTGAGAAATGGAAAGAAAAAATATGCAACCGTCAAGAAAACGAAAATGAACAATAGAACTGCCCCCCTGGAAATACTGGTATTTGCCACCAGTATAGATTCCACCAAAGAAGCCAATGCCATACTGGAAACTTTGCTGCTTCACAAAGGCGTAAAACAGGCCAATTTTGACCTGGAAGATGTGGATAACATTCTCCGTATTGTCTCCTGTGGCATCACGGAAGAAGAGGTAGAAAATATCCTCACGTATCAAAACACCCGATGTAAGGCACTGGTGTAGCTTGTAAAAACAAAGATTCCGGAAATTCCTCAGAGAAAGAGATCACATATAAGGGAATTTCCGGAATCCGGTATGGAAAAATACAGCTATTAATCTTCTTTTCTTATCATATGTCGCTCCCTGGCCAGGAGGGTATTTTTCAGAAGCATTGCTATGGTCATCGGCCCAACACCTCCGGGAACCGGGGTAATGTAGCTGACTTTTTTACTTACATTTTCAAAATCGACATCGCCTACAATGCGATATCCTCTTGCTGCCGACTCATCCGGAACACGGGTTATACCCACGTCGATAATTACGGCATCGTCTTTTACCATTTCTGCTTTCAGGTAGTTCGGTTGCCCCAGGGCGGTAATAATAATATCCGCCTGCGAGGTGATCTGGGTGATATTCCTGGTATGGCTGTGTGTTAGGGTCACCGTAGAGTTTCCGGGAAATCCTCTTCTTCCCATAAGGATACTCATAGGCCTTCCGACGATATGGCTCCGTCCTATTACTACAGTGTGTTTCCCTTTGGTCTCTACATTATAACGCTCCAGGAGCTCGAGTATACCAAAAGGTGTAGCCGGGATAAAAGTAGTCATATCCAATGCCATTTTACCGAAGTTTACGGGGTGAAAACCATCTACATCCTTATCCGGGTCTACCGCCATCAGCACCTTTTGGGTATCTATTTGTTCGGGCAGCGGTAACTGAACGATAAAACCATCTATATCATCATCTTCATTGAGGTCTTTGATCTTTTTCAACAGTTCCACTTCGCTGATGGTACTGGGCAATTTCACCAGAGTAGACTCAAACCCGACCCTTTCGCAAGCTTTTACCTTACTCCCTACGTAAGTAAGGCTGGCCCCGTCATTTCCTACCAGTACGGCTGCAAGATGCGGCACCTTCTCTCCCTTTTTCTTCATTTCCGCTACTTCCGCAGCTATTTCATCCTTAATTTGATTGGAAATTTTCTTCCCGTCGAGTAATTCCATTCTATCGTTTGTAGTTTATTGGTTTTGAAGCAGAGGAGTATTCTCCTCCATCTTTGACATCTCCCCCCGAAGGGAACGTATAATCTTTTTAACGCATTATCCAATTATCTCATTACCGCATTCCTTTCATTCCACTCATCATCTGCATCATTTTACGGCCACTGCCTCCCTGCATCATCTTCATCATCTTGCTCATCTGGTTAAACTGTTTCAGCAACTGATTAACCTCCTGTACGGATGTTCCGGAACCTTTTGCGATCCTCTTTTTGCGGGAAGCGTTCAGCGTGGACGGAACAGAGCGTTCTTCCGGGGTCATGGAATGGATAATAGCTTCTATATGCTTAAACGCGTCATCGTCTATATCCACATCTTTGAGGGCCTTACCTGCACCGGGGATCATCCCCATGAGGTCTTTCATACTCCCCATCTTTTTGATCTGCTGTATCTGCGAAAGGAAATCGTCAAAACCAAACTGGTTCTTGGCTATCTTTTTCTGCAGTTTTCGCGCTTCTTCTTCATCGTATTGTTCCTGGGCCCGTTCCACAAGCGAAACCACATCTCCCATTCCCAGGATACGATCGGCCATACGCGAGGGGTGGAATACATCAATGGCATCCATTTTTTCTCCCGTACCTATAAACTTGATAGGCTTGTTTACTACGGATTTAATGGAAATCGCCGCCCCGCCACGGGTATCCCCGTCGAGTTTGGTGAGGATCACTCCGTCAAAATCCAGCCGGTCGTTAAAGGCCTTGGCCGTGTTTACCGCGTCCTGCCCGGTCATGGCATCTACCACAAACAGGGTTTCTTCGGGGGTAATGGCTTTGTGAATGTTGGATATTTCAACCATCATCTCTTCATCCACAGCCAGGCGTCCGGCCGTATCGACGATAACCACATTGTGTCCGTTGGCTTTGGCATGTTGTATACCCGCTTTGGCAATGGCCACGGGGTCGTTATTCCCCTTGTCGGAATAAACCTCTATCCCTATTTGCTCCCCAACTACGTGCAACTGGTCTATCGCCGCGGGACGATACACGTCGCAAGCCACGAGAAGAGGATTCTTTGTCTTTTTACTTTTAAGGTAATTGGCCAGTTTTCCGGAGAAAGTGGTTTTACCGGACCCTTGTAATCCTGACATAAGGATCACGGAAGGATTTCCGGAAAGATCAATTCCTTCGGCATCTCCGCCCATGAGTTCCGTAAGTTCGTCTTTGACGAGCTTTACCATAAGCTGTCCGGGCTGCAACGTAGTCAATACGTTCTGCCCAAGAGCCTTTTCCTTGACACTATTGGTAAAATCCTTGGCTATCTTGAAGTTAACGTCGGCATCGAGAAGTGCCCTTCTCACCTCCTTCAGGGTCTCCGCTACATTGATCTCCGTAATCTGCCCGTGCCCTTTGAGGACGTGAAGGGCTTTATCCAGCTTTTCACTTAAATTGTCAAACATAATTACCTGCTTCTTTTTTTACAAGACTACCACTTCGTTTTGCGGCAGGTGCAAATTTAAGAATTTGTACCGAAGACAACCAGGCTGAAGCCCTAATTTTAAACATTTTCCATTTACGGCACCACAAAACCGGAAAAGCTCGGGTCTCTTTAACAAAAACTTTTCTTTTTTATAAATCTGCGGACATGGTCCGAATGCCTTTAAAATGGTAAATTAACTTCCTTATAAACCACAAATCAAAAACTTATGAAAAAAAATGACCTGCTTTTGTTGACCGGAAAAATCCCGGTCTTATTAATGTTGTGCACCCTGTTTGCCTGCAGTAATCCCGAACCGGAAGATTTTGCCCTTCCCGAAGCGGAAGCCATGACCTATGCCTCCGGAAGCTCCGGACTTGCCAAACGATGGGCACCTGTCCACTACATGGACGTAGATGCCACGGGTACCTATTCCGAAGGCGGTAAATCCGATTACATTACCGCAATAGATTACGATGGCGACTGGAATGCGGAAAACAACTGGGAAAACCTGCCTGCATATGGCGACGCCCTTTATGCGCACTGCTATTATTCTGTCGTGGAAACCACTACCCATTGGTTTATCATCTACGCATTTTTTCACCCGAGAGACTGGACAGACATTTTTTTCCTTTATGAGCTCGACCAGCACGAAAACGACCTGGAAGGCGTAATGATGATCGTAAAAAAAGACGGTTCTGTTTATGGTTCTCTGCAAGGCGCTGTAACCGTAAGCCATTCGGACTTCTACTCTTATACTACGGCCAACAGTCCTTTATACAGCGGACTGGAAAGCGTGGACGGGGTATTACAGACGGTGGAATTCCAGGGAGAACAACACCCGGTAACCGCGCAGGAAGCCAAAGGTCACGGCCTTAAAGCCTGGCCCCAGTATAACATAAACGGCGATGGCATCATTTACTATCCTTCTATGACTGACATTGCCCAGGTACCTGCGGATAATTACGACACTTATGTAGAATACAAGCTGGTAGATATCTTTGAAGCCGGAGGTTTATGGGACCAGCGGTCAAATACCGAACTGTTCTTCGATGCCGGGGGTGGATTCAAGGGAAATAATTTCGGTACCGGGGGTGCAAATGCTCCATGGGCATGGAACGATAAGGATGACGGCCTGGTACAATCCGGCGAAATGGCAACAGACCCGGCAAAACTCACCGACAATTATTTCTACGGTTTGGGAGAATTTTCGCATGTATATGTCAACAACCAGTATAATAATACCTCCGGGGGAATAGCTGTTTTTTACCAGCATTGCAATTACGAAGGTTATGCCGTAGCGCTCCGTCCGGGAGATTACACCCTTGGAGAACTGCAGTCCTACGGTATCACCAACGATGATATTTCTTCTTTAAAACTGGAAAACGGATATGAAGCAATCCTTTACCGGGACAATAACTTTGCCGGAGAGTCCCTGAGAAAAACAACATCGGACGAATGCCTGGGAGACGATGGGTTTAATGATGAAGTAAGTTCTATAAGAATATCAGCTATGTAGAGGACCAGGAGGAAAAGTTGATAGGTTTTTTAGTTGGTAGTTGGGTCGTTCGGAGTTTTGGAGTAGAATTATTAAAAGAATAGATATCTGTAAACATGTTGTGTAATAACCGGGGCTTCGTTTGAGCACTCAGCTGCCTTTGCCCTGGCTGAAAGATGCAATTCGCCCTTAGCCGGGGGCGCGAATTAACTCCGAACTCCGGGACTAAGAACTAAAAGACTCCTGCTACCCGGACTATTATAAAAAGAGAAAGAGGCCAAATGGCCTCTTTTCTGGCTGCCAGGCACCCCTACCCGACAGCTCAATCCAAACAACCTAAATTTTACAGTTGATAATTTTATTGGTAAAAAATAATAGACAGATTGTTAAACCAAACTATCAACTGTATATCTGTATATTTTTAAGTTCATTACTTTAAATCCGGTAACCCATTTTATTTTTTCCAAATCCGACTTCATCCTCTGTAAACTCACTCCTGATCACTTTGTTATTTACCGTTGCATATATTTTTGCCTTCTTTAACTACGGAGATCAATTCGCGGTTTGTGCTTATTTCCGTCTCTTCCCCGGTAGAATATTCTACTACCAAAGGGTAATTTATACTGGTATGCAGATTACCTATCTGGTCTATGAACTTATAAAAGTCCCCGTCATTCTCTAAGGTAACGCTACCGTTGGACTGGTTATTGGCGTTATACGTCAGCATTTCCAGCGGATATTGAAAATTGATACAGGTAATGCGGTCTTCCGGAGTATCCTCGCACATTTCCTTCAGCATGGTAAACTCTTCACTGGAATTCACCTTTATCTCCGTATATCCCCTGGACAATATCGTTGCGGGAAATTGCAATGTAACCGGTATTTCCAATTCTTCCACTATCCGCTTGACAATACTCAGGTCTCCTTCATTGTTGATCATCCGTACCGCCCCGTTGAGGGACACTGCTACCGGAAGCTTTACCGTGCCACAGCTATACCCGTCCAGAAAATCATCGGATCTTCCGTTATTGGCCGTAGCTCTTTGAATCCACACCGCCATTTCGGAACCGGACGTAATAACCAGGTCAGGATCTTCCCCTATCATTTCACTCACTTCGCTCTGGCAGGAAAAAAATAAAAAGAACGTCATCCATACTACCCGAAGGTTTCCCGGGAAACCTCTCTCTATATTCCCGGCGTATTTCGTCATTAAAACAGTTGTAATCGCAAATACCCTACCCCTCATTTCATTTTTTTTTATTTTTTCCTGAAAAAAAGCCCGGAAAGGCATTGACAGGTTATAGATTTAATATTCGATATCACAGTATGTGACTGCAATGTACACAGACAGTTGGCAGTAAACAAGTCCCAAAAGAAGAATAAAATAAATATTACTTTTTCCGGATACCAAAATTTTTCTTCTGTTTAAAGCCAACCGGGCTTTCCTTCTATTTCCAAAATAAATATCTTTGTTGCTAGACAGATGTTAGATCTATGCTACGACAAGACAGCCCGGTATGCTCGGAAAAGACATATACCTCTCTTTACAATACCTATGCGGAAACGCTGAACAACTTTATTTATTACAAATGCGGGGACAGCAAGGAAGCGGAGGATATTGTACAGGAATCTTTTGTCCGACTCTGGAAGAACTGTAACCAGGTACCTTTTGAAAAGGCCAGGGCTTTTTTATTTACGGTTGCCAATAATTTGTTTCTGAATATAGTGGCCCACAAAAAAGTGGTGCTTCATTATGCTAAGGAAAAAAACGGTGATGTAGACCGGGAAAGCCCGCAGTTTGTCCTGGAAGAAAAAGAGTACATGAACAAGCTGCAAACGGCCATTGCCAATCTCAGCGAAGCACAACGAACGGCTTTCCTCATGAACAGGATAGACGGCATGAAGTATGTACAAATAGCAGAAACCCTGGGCATATCGGTAAAGGCAGTGGAAAAAAGGATACACAAAGCTTTGGTAAGCCTGAGAAATGAAATAGAAGGGATATAGGTTTTTGATTTACACATTTTGGATTACAGACCAGAAGAACCACTAAGATGTTACCCTGAAAACAACAGATTGTAAATCGTAAATCACAATTCGCAAATCCCGGGAGGTAGGGTTTTTGCCCTCAAAACTGTTAAATGACTAAATACCAGAAATGAAGAACGATATCCTGTTAGCAAAATGGCTTAGCGGTGAGATTTCAGAAGAGGAGCTCGAAACCCTGAAAAGATCCGGGGATTTACATGCTTACGAGAAGATCGCCACCTATGCCGGCAGGTTAAAGGCTCCGGCCTTTGACAAGGAAGCTGTTTTGCAAAAAATACAGCAGGCCAGGCAGCATTCTTCTTCCGGGGTCCGGCGAATTTATCCCTGGAAACGTTTTGCGCAGATAGCCGCCGTAATCAGCATTGTCCTGGTTTCTTATATTTTCCTTCGCAAAGAAGACACCGTCATTTCCACTGCCAATGCAGAAAAGACAATCCTTGTACTTCCGGATGAATCCCGGGTGATATTGAACGCCGGGTCGGTGCTGACATACAGCGACAAAAAATGGAATGAAAAAAGAGAGGTTCAACTGGAGGGAGAAGGCTTCTTTAAAGTGGCCAACGGTAGTTCTTTTGACGTTAAAACCTCTGCCGGAACAGTCTCTGTCCTGGGTACGGAATTCAATGTAAAAAACAGGAAAAACTATTTTGAGGTAAGCTGCTATAAGGGAGCGGTCATGGTAATCCACCGGAAAGACACTCTAAAGCTCATACCCGGCGGAACCTTCAGGGCACTGGACGGAGAGGAAGCGAAAACAGAAAATACCATAGAAATCGAACCCTCGTGGCTGCGCGAGGAAAGCTCTTTTAAAAGTGTCCCTTACACCTTGGTTTTGAAGGAATTCGAAAGACAATATAACGTTCGTATTAATTTCCGGGCAGAAGCAAACCACGATTTTACCGGAAGTTTTAGCAATAAGGACATAGAAACCGCCTTAAAAAGTATTACCTTGCCATTCCGTCTAAAGTATAAGTTTACGGATGGCAAAAAGGACGAGATCACCATATATACCGATAAAAATTAGATTGGTCGGGGCCTTGTTACCCCTCTTTTACCTCTGCTTTTCTCCAGGCCTTGTTGCCCAGGACAAGGAATCTCTTGCCCGTATATTACCGGCGCTGGAAAACCACTTCCATATCAAGTTTTCTTATGCTGACGAAGATATTGCTTCACACAGAATTTTTCCTCCCGATCTTGAAAAACAGCTTCCGGAGATCCTCACGGAAATAGAGACCCAAACTTCACTGATCTTCAGAAAACTGGACGGCCGGTACTACGCCATTACCCGGAAAACAACAGAACTTTGTATCACGTTAAAAGATGCTTTGAGCGGCGACCCGGTGGTAGGTGCCACCGTGGAGATAGCGAAGGATAACCGCTTTGCCGTGACCGATACCCTGGGTAATTTCCATTTTTCGGACATTTCCGGCAATACGGAGCTCCTTATCCGGTCCATGGGATACAGGACTACGAATATCTATGCAGCCGAATGGACAGACACTCCCTGTAAGACCCTGCTGCTCCAGCCCGAATACCAGGAGCTTGAAGAAGTTGTGGTTAAACAATACCTCACTACGGGACTTCAAAAGAAAATGGACGGGAGTGTAGGAATCAGCACCGAAAGCTTCGGGATCCTTCCCGGGTTGGCAGAACCGGACATCCTCCACACCATACAGGCCCTGCCGGGGGTAAAAAGCGTCAATGAAACCGTATCCAACATCAACATACGCGGTGGCTCCCACGATCAGAACCTCATCCTCTGGGACGGTATAAAAATGTACCAGTCCGGCCACTTCTTCGGGTTGATTTCCGCTTTTAACCCTTATCTCACCCGGAACGTATCGGTAATAAAGAACGGGGCAAGCGCCCTGTATGGCGACGGGGTAAGCGGTACCATAGACATGTATTCCGCCAATGAGATCGATAATGCCTTTACCGGGGGTGGCGGGTTTAACCTCATCGGAGCAGATGCTTTTGCACGTATACCACTGGACAAAAAGCTGGCCGTACATATCTCCGCCAGGCGTTCCGTTACCGATTTGGTTTCCACGCCTACATATAACTCTTATTTTGAGCGGGTTTTCCAGGATTCTAAAATAACCGATATAGATAACCAGGAAGTCTCCGAAGATATTCAGCGAAATGAAAATTTCTTCTTTTATGATACCAGCCTGAAAGTCCTGTACGACCCACACGAAAAACACAAAATACGGGCAAATGCCATTCTGTTCAAAAACAGTCTTTTATACGATGAAAGCACGGTTTCCACATCCGAATCCAAACAGAGCACGCTGGACCAGCAAAATCTCGCTTTCGGTGCCAGTGTGGAAAGCGAATGGTCTGCCAGGTTTACGTCTTCCGTTAATGCCTATTACACCAAATACAATCTCGATGCGGTAAACTACACTCTTTTTACCGACCAACGGCTCATACTGAACAACGAGGTGCTGGAAAGCGGTGTAAGGATGCACACCAATTACAAGATAACCAACACTATAAACCTTCTGAACGGGTACCAGTTTTACGAAGTGGGCATTACCAATACAGACGACATAAACACCCCGAGGTTTCGTGTAAAAGAAAAGGATGTGATAAAAAACCATGCCTTTTTCTCGGAAGTCAGCTACCAGTCCCCACAGAAAAAGACTTATATAAGGGCCGGGCTCCGGGTAAACTACATCGGGAAATTTGAAAAACACATCTACGAACCCCGGCTGAACATACATCAAAAACTCAATCGCCGGCTCGCCCTGGAACTACAGGGAGAAATGAGAAGCCAGGTTACGAACCAGGTCATTGACCTGCAAAGAGATTTTCTCGGGGTGGAAAAAAGGCGGTGGATATTGTCCAATAATGACGATCTGCCCGTAACCAGGAGCAAACAGGCTTCCATCGGGATCAATTACAACCGGAGCAGTTTCTATACGGGCCTGGAAGCTTTTTTTAAAACGGTGGACGGTATTACCACATCCGGACAGGAATTTCAGAACGAAGGACAATACCTGAGAACCGCCGGAAGCTATACGACTAAAGGCCTGGAATTCCTCATCAATAAAAAAACCGGGAGGTACAGTACCTGGCTGAGCTATACCTATTCCATGAACGACTACGAGTTTGAAGCGCTTGACCCGGCTTCTTTTCCGAATAACCTCGACATTCGCCATTCTGTTTCCTTTGCCGGGACCTACATCATAAACAACCTGAAACTCGCTCTAGGACTTAACTGGAATTCCGGGCGGCCGTATACCACACCACAGGCGGGCAATGAAGTCATGGAAAGGCAAACGGGTAATACCATCAACTACAACAGTTCCAATAGCGACAGGCTCCCCCGTTTCCTGCGTGCCGACCTGTCCTCTACCTATAACTTTGCCATGAGTGAAAAAGTGAATGCTACCGTAGGTATAGCCATATTGAATGTATTCAACAAGAAGAACACCCTCGATATCTATTACCGGCTCGAAGACGACCGGAGTACGGATATACAACGGGTGGAAAACCTTTCACTCGGTATAACCCCCAACATGACCTTCCGTGTTTTCTTTTAAGGAATTACCCGAATACAAAACCCCGGTAACGCACAATTACCGGGGTTTCTGCAACTAAAAATAAAAAACTTAAAAACTAACTAACTTCAAAATAATTGATATGAAAACATCATTCTAATAATTCGTATTTAAATTGTGGGTATCCACGTTGTCCGGAAGCATTCATAAAGGCGGTAAACTGTAATTTGTAATAGTTCCCGGCAGCGTCTTTTACAACAAAGTACCTATCATTCCTTACCTGTGCCGTACCTCCGAAACTTGCAGTTTGTCTCCAGTCACTGCCAATAACAGCCCTGTCGTTAAATTCAAATTCGGACTCTTTTACATCCGCCCTGGTAAATTCTTCAAAAGAGGGTTCTCCGGTCTCAACCGTTTCTCCATCTGTTGTTTCTGCTGTAAACACCGTATATAACCCTACATTGCCCAAAGTGTTGTGCAAAGCATAATCCGAGTAAGCCGCACCTGCTACCAATCCCCTCATACTCCTCCCATAATAGGAAAATACACTGGTAAAATTGATATCCCACTCTTCTTTGGCAGGTTCTACAGCTACCTCAGTTCCGTTTACTATACTAAACGCTTTTATATTATAACTATCCTCTTTGGTAATAACTACTTCTTCATGGGTGGTAGCATCCAGTTCGGCATATTGCAGGGTATAACTATTTCCGTCGGTCAGTATGCGGATCTTATAGAAACCCCGATGATCTCCTGTAGTCAATATCTCTCCGGGGTCTGGTGTTTCCGTCGGGATCTCACTCCCTGCAGAAATGATATATACCTTATTGTTTGACTCCGTTGAAGAAACTTCTGCAATTGTGGTCCCGCTCAACGTTCCTTCTTTACTATCCGTGAAAGAAATTTCGTTTTCCAGGTCCCCGTACATACCATAACCCAGGGGAAGCCCTGTTTTGAGTTCCTCTACGTTATGTATGCTTACATCCAGGGTTTGTCCCGTGTTTGGATTTAATGATTTTAACTGTAAAGACGTCTCAAAAACCGTATTGCTGTTCACCGCATCTATATCTGTAAATTCCGGAAGTTCTGCAGCCGTAACGAGGATAGCGGCATTGAGGAACACCCTGTTTTGCGAACCGGAATAAAAGCCCAGTTCCCAGGTATCTCTTTTTACTACCGTGGTTTCGGAAGTACTCAGGTCTATGTATACCTGGTTGGGCTGGTTAGGTCCTCCCGACTCCACATCAACAGTTGCGGATTCTACCACAGGTACTTCGGGTGCTGTTCCCGGACTGTCATCATCGCTGCTGCATCCGGCGATCAGTAAACCCGTAACAAGGATTTGTGAAATAAAAAATCGTTTCATATTTAGGTCAGAATTTAAAATTATACAAAAGTTTGAGGTAAAAAGACCTTCCGTACCCCAGCAGAATATTGCCGGGAGGCGCACCGTGTGCAGATCCTGCTATGGCGGTGGTATTTACGCTAACCACATCGAGCAGGTTTCTCGCTCCCGTGGTGATTTCCAGTTGTTTGTTGAAAAAAGTCCGGTGAACACTGGCATCCAGCCAGGTGAAGGCATCCTGCCTTCCTTTGACATATACGGCGTCACCGGAGTCGTCTGTTTGCTGTACGTACTGCTGCTCTTTACCATTATATTTCAACTGGGCAAAAAATGTGGTCTGTATGGACGGGACGGTATAACTCAATGATGTATTTGCCGTAAACGTAAACAGGTAGTCATCTTTCGGATCACTTTCGTCACCGAGTTCCTGTGATACTCCGATGTAACTCAATCCCAGCCCTGCACGCATATTTTTATAATACAGTGTATTTTCCAGCGAAGCTCCCAAAACCCGGTGTTTGTCCAGGTTCATATAGCGAAAACTGCCCGCGGAATTGTCGCCGCTGACCAAAGCCAGGTTTATCTTGTCTTTTATATCGAAATAAAATCCTTTAAAGGCATTGACAAGCTTAACTTTCTTCAGGTCTGACTTTTTCTCCGCGGAAAGCAATACCGATATACCGTCTTCCGGTTTCAGATCAGGGTTTCCGTGGACATCGTGGTTCGCGTCCACGAAATAATAGAACAGCTGGGTAAATGAAGGTGTTTTGTAAGCGGAGCCGAAAACTCCTTTCAATTCTATGTCATCCGCAGGTTTGAAAGCTGCGGTAAGTCCCCATATCCAATGATTGTCGTACATGGAATTGTTATTGAGGCGCAGCCCGGGATACAGGGAAAACCGGTCTGTGAAATTAAGATCCGCCGAAGCAAAAACATCGTAGTTCTCCAGCCTGTTTTCTACGATATCCGCAGAATATCCGCTTGCGGTTGCGTCATACCCTTTTTGATTGGTAAACTCATACCCCACGGCCAGATCAAAAAAGTCCGATCCGGAAAAAATACGGCTCAGTGTTCCTTTGGAAAACAGCAAGTCACTGGATTGATCGGTTATATCCAGGGTTACTTCCTCTTTCCTTTTTTCCCCTACATTATAGATATACCTCATGTTATCGCGTTCCTGTTTCTGGAAGGAAAGAGAAAGCGTATAGTTCATGGATCTCAGTTTTCCGTCCGCGTAAAACTGGTGTAAGAAACGCGAAGAACTGTACCTGGTGTCATTGGCTGTAATCCTGTAGTTGTTGTTTTCTATCCTGGCATTGACCGCATGGTTGTATATATCCAGGGTCTCATCCAGATATCCGAATTTGTAGTAGAAACTAAAATCAGGGGCCGTGTAATTAAGGCTTCCCGTAAGATTTATTTGATCTTTAGGATTCCATTCATGTCCCCTTAACCCGTCGTTGACGACACTGTTTCCCTGCACTTTAAAGTAGTCTTTACCGCGATAGTCGTTAAAAAATCCCTGAAAATCGTTCCGGTTGAATCCTGCGGTAATATACAATCTGTCGGTTAGATTATGACCGATATTCAGGGTCTGTATGTGTCTTCCCTTCCGCGACCAGTCATATTCCCCTCCCACCGTTTCTTCCTGAACCGCGGCTTGTATCCTCCAGCTACCTTCTATTCCTCTTTTGGTAATAATATTAATAACACCCGCTACGGCATTATCTCCGTACAGGACCCCCATGGCTCCTTCTACGATTTCTATGCGTTCCACATCATCCAGGTTGATCTGGGTTATATCTATGTTATTGCCGTAACCATTATCGCTCACCAACGGAATATTGTCTACCAATATCTTTACATAATCCCCGCTAAGACCGAACATCCGCACGGTAGACCTTCCGGATTGCGCATCGGGAACCACATTGATATTCAAATAATAGTGAAGCACATCCGCCAGGTTATTTCCGGCAACCCGGTCTATACTCTGACGGTCTATCTGGCTTACTGGAAACAGTTTTCCCGGGATATTTCTTCTTTTAAATTGATCTGTAACAATCACCTCCTGAAGTTCATTCAGCTCAACAGAAGTAGTATCCGCCTGCGATTGTGCCAGGGCCGAAAACGGTATCAGTACTCCTGAAAAAAGTAGTATAATATATTGGTGTAAATGTGTAATCATTGCTCTCTTGCAGTAAATCTTGTTATTCCCCGGTCACCATATTTTATCCATTACTATTTGTTTCCACCTCGGATAGGCCGCTATGATCAGCCAGATGTTTATAGCCAGCAACCCTGCGGTTTGTAATAACTCACGTATATCATCAGGCTCCAGGAAAAGATGAAAAAAGAATATATTAAGGGTAACGGGCAAGGCTATTATGGCTCCCAGGATACCCAATACCTGACTGAGCAGCAATATCCCGGCGAGAAATTCCACCACCCCGAGAAAAGGCCAGAAATACCCTGTTTGTTTCATCCCAAAAATGTAATTCCGGATCTTCAGCACCTTAATATCCGATGTGAGGTCTTCGCCGTTTTGGACCTGTTCTATCATTTGGGTCGGCTCCGGAATGGGCTTGGAGAATTTTGCTATGCCACCATATGCCAGCATTCCCCCCAGTAATAACCGAAGCACGATATGGATAATCTTTATAGCCATGTGTTTTATTTAGAATGATTATTAATAATTTGAAGCAAATATATAATTAATTTTTATTCAATCTAAATAAAATTACTAAATTTGTCCACAGATCACCGGATGATTTCCGGAATAACAAGTCATCTGTAATATTTTAAACTAAACCACAAATTATGATGAAAAACTCCGTTTTGCTTCAGGCACTATTAGCATTCGGGTTCATTGCCTCAGGCTATGCACAGACCGCAAAGGAAAAAGATATCCGGTCTATTAAAGACATGTGCGGGTGCTATGAAATAACCTTTAATTTCGCCGAGACTTTTGCCCCGGACAAGGACTACGAATTTCACGATCGCTATAAAGCAGGGGCCCTGGAATGGGTAACCCCGGTAAAAGAAGACAACAATAAGATTGTTCTGCAGCATCTTCTTATTGTAAATGACACTATGATTATCAAACACTGGCGGCAGGACTGGCTTTATGAAAATACCGACCTGTATACCTTCTATAAAGACAACCAGTGGAATTATACAAAACTGGACCCTGACGACGTAAAAGGGCAATGGACACAGAAAGTATACCAGGTAGATGACAGCCCCCGTTACGAAGGTTCGGCAACCTGGGTGCATGTAGATGGTAAGAATTACTGGGAAAATACCACGGATGCTCCTCTTCCCCGAAGAGAACACACCAAAAGAAACGATTACAATGTTACCAGGCGAACCAATCGCCAGGAAATTACCGACTACGGCTGGTTACACGAGCAGGACAATGATAAGGTGATAAGAGATGATAAGGGTGAAGATACGGTCCTCGCACAGGAAAAAGGCATGAACTACTACAGGAAAGTAGAAGATTCCAAGTGTGACCCCGCCAAAAAATGGTGGAAAGAAAACCAGGATTACTGGGCCAGAGTCCGTGCGGAATGGGATGAGATCTTCGAAAGGAAAACCACTTTAAAACTGCTCCCAAAAGCAAATGACAAAAGATTGTACGAAGTATTATTTGGTATGGACACCAATGCTTCTGCCCAAGATATTAAAGATGCAATAGTGCCCTTTATTGCTCCCGATAATTATCGGGATTAGTTTTCATCTATGGTTAACTATGAACCGTCTTGTCCCAAGCAAGGCGGTTTTTTTAGTTTTGGAGTCGGGGAGTTTTGGAGTTGATGAGGGGGTTATATAACTCCGGAACTCCACAACCAAAAAACTCATTCCTCTTCACCTCCGACTTACAACCAGGTACTCCTCAAACTTCACGCTTCATGCTCCGTACTCCATGCTTCCAACTTCTCACCCCATCATCACATTCTTTCCGGCACATCAATACCCAACATGCACAAGCCGGACGCTATGACTTCTCCCACCTTTTTAGCAAGCTGAACCCGGAACCCCTTACGGGTTTCTTCTTCCGCTCCTAATATGGAAACATTCTGGTAGAATGAGTTAAACTCCTTTACGAGATCATACGTATAATTGGCAATCACTGCCGGGCTGTAATTCTCGGCCGCATTACCAATGATCTCCGGGAAGGCTTCGAGTTGTTTCAGCAATTCCTTTTCCTTCTCATGCAATTCAATTTCTCCTGCCCCCAGGCTGAAATCTGCCCCTTCCGCTTTTCTTAATATGGATTGAATCCTAGCATACGTATATTGTATAAATGGCCCTGTATTCCCTGCAAAATCTACAGACTCTTCCGGGTTGAACAATATCCGCTTTTTCGGGTCTACCTTAAGGATATAGTACTTTAAGGCCCCGAGACCGATAATCCGGTATAATTCCTTTTTTTCTTCTTCCGAATAACCATCCAGTTTCCCCAGTTCCCTGGAAATATCTTCGGCAGTATCTGTCATTTCCACAATAAGGTCATCGGCATCCACGACCGTTCCTTCCCGGCTCTTCATTTTTCCACTGGGCAGATCCACCATGCCATAACTCAGATGATACAGGCTCTGCGCCCAGTCATAACCGAGTTTTTGCAATATGAGGAAAAGTACCTTAAAGTGATAATCCTGTTCATTCCCCACGGTATATACCATGCCCCCGATATCCGGGTGGTCTTTTACCCGTTGAATCGCCGTACCGATATCCTGGGTCATGTAAACCGCGGTGCCGTCTGCCCGCAAAACGATCTTCTCGTCCAGGCCTTCATCTGTAAGGTCTATCCATACGCTTCCGTCCTCTTTTCTATAAAATACTCCTCTGCCCAGGCCGTCTTCCACCACGTCTTTACCCAAAAGGTAGGTATTGCTTTCGTAATAATAAGAATCGAAGTCCACCCCCAGGTTCCTGTAGGTAATCTCAAATCCGTCATACACCCATTGGTTCATGGTTTTCCAAAGGCTAACAACCTCTTCGTCTCCCGCTTCCCACTTCCGCAGCATTTCCTGGGCTTCCAGCAAAAGTGGCGCTTTTTTGGCCGCCTCTTCCCTGGTCATGCCTTCCGTAACAAGGGTTTCTATTTCCTTTTTATATTCCTTATCAAAAAATACATAGTAATTCCCTACCAATTTGTCTCCTTTGAGACCCGTAGATCCGGGAGTTTCACCATTCCCGAATTTTTGCCAGGCCAGCATGGACTTACATATGTGTATCCCCCTGTCATTAATGATCTGGGTTTTATATACTTTCTTCCCGGCCGCTTTGAGTATCTCCGCTACCGAATATCCGAGAAGGTTGTTCCGTATATGTCCCAGGTGCAAAGGTTTGTTGGTGTTGGGGGAAGAATATTCCACCAAAACAGCTTTTCCTTCCGGGTCGGGAGTGACGTATCCGTAATTCTCCCGGTCTTTTATCTCATGAAAGAAATCCAAATAATACCTGTCGCTTATCACCAGGTTCAAAAACCCTTTAACCACGTTAAAGCGTGCCACTTCTTCTATGTTTTCCTCCAGGTGTTTTCCGATCTGCTCCCCGATAACCTGTGGGTTACCTTTGATCTGGCGAAGCATGGGAAAAACAACTACGGTAACATCTCCCTCGAAATCCTTTCGGGTTGGCTGTAGTTCTACCGTTTCGAGTTCGGCATCAAATATCTTTTTTACGGCTTCTTTTACGTTGGTAATAATAAGGTCTTGTATGTCCATCTACATATTTTTTGTCCTGTACAGGCGTGCAAAGATAAAAAGACTTTGGATTTTAAATGTCAGATTTCAGATTTGCTTTCGGAATTAAAGGATCACAGTATAAAAACAATTATCTCTATTCCCAAAGACGCGATCCGATCCCCTATCTCACGTCTCATATCTAATATCTTGTATCTAAAAAAAGAGTATCTTTATAAAAAATTTCCCATGCTTCTCTATGCTTCCTGTAATGAGACCAAAAACAAGAAAAAAATTGAAAAGGCAGTAGGCAAACCCTGTACTATTGCGGACAGAGTAAAGATCGGAGGGGTACACTCCCCGAAAATGGATATAGTATCGTCTTCCGTACAGCTACACAACCTGCTTATCTTGAACAAGGCCATCAGCACCTCGTGTACCATAGAATTAAGGCCCGGGGGAATTATTCTGCGGTTTTATGCCATCCTGGACAAATATATCCTCGTTATTCCTTATCACAAACTTTCCATCCACAAGATAAACACCGATATTTATGCGATCCACAAAGATGATTATCACGTAAAAATAGATGTCAAAAATGAAGAGGGGCGTGATTTTATCAAGAAAATACTCAAGTCCAAATCAGACAGCTACCCTACTTTTGTAGACGACCTATAAAAACGGAAGATCTGAATTACCTACCCCTATCGTTTTGCACTTCTTTTATAGCTTCAAACAAGGCTTTGAAACAACCTGCCTGGTCTCCCTGCTCATCTTTATTCTCTACTTTTTCATAATATAAATCCAGGAAATTATCGGCCCCGGTCCATACGGTATGTACCATCCCACGGAACCTTTCTTTCATTTCCGGTGTGGAGTTTGCCCGGTAATCCAGTATTTGATTCAATTGCATTCTCGCCACTTCCTCCTTACGCCAGGGACATGTCACTACATCGAAACCTTTCATGGCAAAGTATACCGCGGTAGGATCGGCACGCTCGTAATGCCAGTCACATATCACCACATCTTTGGGGATCAGGTCTATGGCCCGGTGCGTATTGTTCATACTGGCTTCCCACATACCTATCCCGGTTGTTTTACCATCGATAAGCCGGTCTCCCCATATCCAGAGTTTTTTCCCTTTTTCCGCCAGGTGATTCCGGATTTCAGTAACCTCCCCGGCATAAAGTTCCGCCTTATCCCTTCCGCCACATCTCGGACACTTTTCTTCACCTATATAAAAAACCTCATCCATACCGGCATGAAAGGCATCGGCTTCGAATACTTCTGTTATTTCATCTACCAGTGCAAAGACCACTTCGTGAACTTCCGGGTGTAACGGGCAGTAGCTTTTGCAATACAATCCGTCTTTATTTGGCCACTCGTAGTTTTTCGGTATTTTTACATGGGGCGTTTCGTCAAATTCGGGATATACCTGAAGAAGCTTACCCAGGGAACCCGCCCAGGACTGGTGCCCCAAAAGATTGATCTGGGGAATAATACGGATATCGTGCTTTTTACAAACGTCTACTATACGCTTCACATCTTTCCGGGAAAGGGCTTTATCATCAACCAACTCCGGATGGGAGGTATACCGGTAGTTGTAATCCACTCTCAGAATAAGCGTATTCACCTCATGGTGTGCAAGTTCCTCATCTATAAAACGTAAAAAACGATCCAGTCCGTCCGGATCCGGTGCAGCTATGGCAAGTCCCCTTACCGGTAAAACACGGTCTGCACTTTGTTGAGAAAAGACAGAAAAGCTGACAAAAAGCGAACAAAGCAGGAATAATATTTTTTTCATAGTAACAGTGTTTTGACTGTGATATTTACACAATTTCCCTTAAAAAAAGAAATCTTTTTCATCATAGGTGGATATACACCCATATTTGCAACGTAACTAAAATAACTATATTTGTCATCATGCCAACTTTAACCGATGAAAAAATCGCCAAAGGATATCCTATACGACCTGAAGCATGAAAGTAATGAGCAATCATTCGAGATCTTCTTTTCCTATTATTACAGTCCTATCCTCCTGTGGGCAAACAGCATCGTTAAAGACCCGGATACCGCCAAGGATATCGTACAGGATTTTTTCCTGGACTTCTGGCAAAAAAAACGCTATCTCTCCATTACTTCCGATCTTTCGGCTTATGTGTTCCGGGCAGTGAGAAATTCTGCATTAAAACACGTAAACCAAAAGAAAAAAGTCGTTTCGGAACCGGCTTTAGAAAACAATATCCCGGAAGAACTGCCGTATCGTGAACTGGACCGCAAGGAAATTATATATAAGGCAATAAACAGTCTTCCTGAAAAATGCAGGGAAGTATTCACCCATTGTTGCATATACGGAAAAACCTATGGAGAAACGGCAGAAGACCTTGGGGTATCCATCAATACGGTCAGAACTCATATGACCAGGGCCTTCAAATTACTCCGGGAACAATTGCATCCGTCCCTCTTTTTCCTTTTGCTGACAAAAAGAAATGATTTTGTACTGACGTAACCATCATTATCTCCAAATGTCCGAGACTCCGGATATTACCGGGTTTTTCAGCACGTACACATACCCCGTATCGGGAGCGGGTTTTTAAATTTCGAAAAAAAATCAAAAATACGTTCACATCATTTCTTCTTTTTTAACTCTATTAACAAAAGACACACCGGAATGACCTCCGAAATTGAAAAAATATACATTAAAGTAATTCTCAATCACCCTCTTAATTTCAGGGAAGAACAGGTATTGGCCAAAAGCATTGAAGAAGATCCGGCCCTGAAGCCATTTCTCAGACACCTTCGGGATATCCGCAACGTCGCTTCCTCTTTTGAAGAAGTCGATCTGGATGAAAAAAAAGCGCTTCACGCCTTAAAAAAGCGGATGAATTTTCCCCGGAAACGGGTTATTTTCCTCCGCTCATGGATGAAGTACGCTGCTGTTTTCCTGGGAATAATAGCCACCGGTTATGGCATATATACCTCCCGGAACAACCGGAATACGGATACGGGATCTCCGAAGATCACGCTGCAACTGGGAGATGGTACTGTTCGTGAACTGAATGAAAAAGATGTAGATATCATTACCGGAAAGGATGGCCGACAGGTGGTCGTCCAGGAAAAAAATGCGCTCCGGTACGAACGGAAACTATATCCGGAAACGGATTCCGTTACAGATAATTTATTGACTGTTCCACATGCTAAAACGTTTCAGTTAACACTTTCGGACGGTACACATATCTACTTGAATTCCGGAACCAGGATAAAATATCCCGAGACCTTCCAGGGCAGGAAAAACCGGGTGGTACAAATAATTGACGGGGAAGCCTACTTTTCGGTCACCCGTGATACCGCACACCCTTTTATCGTACAAACCGGCGATATGGATATTAAAGTACTGGGGACCGAGTTTAATATTTCAGCATACCGGGATGACAGGCATGCACGCGCAGTACTGGTGAAAGGTTCTGTACATGTGGCTTCCGTCACCGGAGAAAAAACACTCGTGCCAAGGGAAATGGCTTCGTTTGACAAAAAAGGGAAAACACTTTCCGTAAATCCTGTGATGGTGGAAAGTCATATCGCATGGATCAACGGCAAAATGCTTTTTATCAACGAACCTTTTCAAAGCATTGTAAAAAAGATAGAAAGGAGCTACGGTGTAAAGGTAATCAATCAAAACAGGAGATTACAGGATGCTCATTTTTACGGAGATTTTGATATAAACGAGGAAACGGTAGAAGACGTATTAAAAATATTTTCCACAGGAAAACCTTTTTCTTACGAAATAGAGAGTGACATTATCCGGATAAAACCGGACTCAGATAAAAACTAAAAATAACAAACACCATATGCCTATGATGTAAAAAACAACGCCAATTGTTTTCAGCCATAATCCGGATTGATATGCCTGAAAAAAGGGAAATGCGCCAACATTTCCCCTCAGAAAACTTATTAACAATTATAGTGACTAACCATTGAATAAGTTCTATCAAAATTATGAAAATTAATCGCCTAAGAATGAAAATCTCGGTGTTTTTAATGTTTTTTTTCGTGCTTCAGATCACGGCCTCTTCCGGTCTTGCACAAAAAAAACTGGTATTTGACCTTCAAAATGTTACGCTGAACGACGTACTGGAAGAGATCAAAAAACAAACCGATTACAAGTTCTTTTTTGAAAGGGAAGTTATAAACCTTTCTCAGAAGACCTCTTTAAGAGCAGAAAGCGAAACTGTGGATGTTATCCTGAAAAGGTTGTTCCAAAACAGCCGGGTTACCTTTACCATCATCGAAAACCAGATCGTTCTCACCCGTCAGATAACGCCCGACATTAAGCCTGTCCATCATGCCGAAACTCCGGTACAAGAGGTAATTTCCGGAGTCATCACAGATCAGAACGGGATACCGCTTATGGGTGTTACCATCCTTGTAGAAGGCACACAAACCGGGACCACAACCGATGAAAACGGGAAATATGCCATTGCCGCGGCAGAAGGAGATACGCTTTTATTCACCTATATCGGGTTTGCCCGTCAATCTGTACCGGTAAGCGGAAACAATACCAATATAAACATCACCTTACAGGAAGAAGTACATTCCCTTGAAGAGGTAGAGGTATCTGTGGCTTTCGGTAAACAAAAGCGCATTAGTATTGTAGGCGCCCAGACTTCCGTAAATGTAGATGAGTTGAAGCAACCGGTATCCAACATCAGTACTGTCCTGGCCGGTAGGGTAGCAGGGTTAACAGGAGTACAACGTTCCGGATTACCCGGATATGACGGGGCAGATATCTGGATCCGGGGTATTTCCACATTTACCTCGGCAGGAAACGGACCGTTAATATTGGTGGATGGCGTGGAACGGTCTATGGATAATATAGACCCAAGAGATATTGCCTCGTTCACTATTTTAAAAGATGCATCGGCAACTGCAGTTTATGGGGTCAGAGGTGCCAATGGTGTAGTTCTCATAGAAACCAAAAGAGGAAATACAGGAAAACCAAGAGTGCAGGTAGATTATAACGAAGGGATTACTTATTTCACCCAGGTGCCGAAACTGGCGGACGGAATTACTTATATGAATTTAGCTAACGAAGCAAATATCACACGTGGAGGAACAGCAGTATATTCTCAGGAAACCATAGACAGAACCGCATCAAACTATGATCCTTTCCTATACCCAAATGTGAATTGGTTTGACCAGGTATTTAAAGATTTAGGCAGAAACAGACAGGCAAATGTAAATGTTAATGGAGGAGCCGAACAGGCAAAATACTACGTATCTCTGAGTTATTATGATGAAACGGGATTGTTTAAAACTGCAGATGATCTGGAGAGTTATGATTCGGACACAGGATTTAAACGTTATAATATCACTACCAATTTAACTTTGGATATTACAAAGACAACGCATGTTAACCTGGGTATTCAGGGCTATTTATCCGAAGGAAATTATCCGGCTATCGATGTTGAAGATATTTTTAATTCTACTTTGGAAGTCCCCCCGATAGAATACCCGGTTATGTATCCCGGGGGGTATGTACCCGGTAAAAGTGCCAATGGCGATTTGCGTAACCCGTATGCCGATTTAACCAAACGGGGATATAAAAATGAAATAAGAAATCAGCTGTATTCAAATTTAAACATTACTCAGGATTTGGATTTGATTACTAAAGGGCTTACATGGTCCGGATTATTTTCATTTGATGCTTATAACGCACATACCATTACCAGATCTAAAAGAGAGAGTACTTATTTTGTAGATCAGACAAACCCCTACAATGAAGATGGTACACTGAATTTACAGATGACTTATGAAGGAAATAACTATCTAAGTTACAGCAGAGGTAATGGAGGGAATCGCAGGTTTTATTTACAAACTTCGTTTGACTATGACCGTACTTTCGGAGATCATACTTTCGGGGGCCTGATCTTATTTAACCGTACGGATTACGTCAATGCTTTTGCCGATGATCTTACAGGTTCTATCCCATACAGAAATCAAGGGTTTGCTGCCAGGGTTACGTATTCGTATGCTAACAGGTACTTTTTAGAGTTAAACGGAGGGTATAACGGTTCGGAAAATTTTGCACCGGACAGGCGTTACGGTTTTTTTCCTTCCGTAGCGGCAGGTTGGGTGGTCTCTAACGAGAAATTTTTCGAACCGTGGAGCGAAACTATTAATTTCCTGAAATTGCGCTATTCCGATGGTAAAGTGGGAGGAGCTTCCGGAGCAGGACGTTTTGCCTACCAAAGCAGAGTAGAAGAACACAGCGATTACGGATTTGATTTTGGTGAAAACATCCGCTATACCAATGGTATACGGGAAACATATCAGGGTGTGGATGTTACCTGGGCAGAGTCCAGAAAACAGGATATAGGATTAGAACTGAATGCTTTTGACAGTAAATTCAAATTAACCGTAGATTTCTTTAAAGAGCACACTACAGGGGCATTCTTACAACGTCAGGATATTCCTAATTATATAGGATTAGTGTCAGATCCTTATGGCAATATAGGAGAAACAGAGAATAAAGGAGTTGACGGCACGGTAGAATATTATACTGCTATCCATGATTTCAACCTGTCTTTCAGAGGTACATTCTCTTACAACGAAAACAGAATTATAGAGAACGGACAACCGGAACAGCCTCATACATGGTTAAACCGCCAGGGAAATCCTATTTTAGGAGTTTACGGATTGGTTACCGAACGGTTATTTACCTTGGATGACGATAAAGACGGGGACGGTTATATTACGGCAAATGATGGTTTCCCCGCGCAATACGGACAAATACAACCGGGAGATATTAAATACAAGGACCTTAATGGTGATGGGCAGATAGATGCTTACGACAGACAGCTAATCGGCGACGGAGATGTTCCCCGGTTAACCATAGGTTTTGGTCTCGGTGGTGAATATAAAGGTTTTGATGCCAGTATATTTTTTCAAGGGCAATTTCATGCTTCCCGCTTAATCTCGGGCAATAGTATTATGCCTTTTAACGGAGATGCCGGAAGAGGAAACTTATATTCGGTTGCCATAAACCGCTGGACACCTGAAAATGATGATCCTTATGCCATGTATCCCAGATTGTCCTACGGGGCGTCGGGAATAGCGCAAAACAATAACACCCAATCCAGTACCTGGTGGATGCGCGACGTCGATTTCCTTCGATTAAAATCCGCAGAAATAGGCTATACGTTGTCCAAAAACATTACAGACAAATGGCATATCGGTACTACACGATTTTATTTAAGAGGTACTAATTTACTGACCTTTACCAAATTTAAGTTGTGGGATCCGGAATTAAACACTTCCAACGGTAGCGCATACCCTAATATCTCTGTATGTTCTCTGGGAGTCAATCTACAATTCTAACAGTTATAAAGATAAAACACTTAAAATGTAATAATATGAAAAAATTGGTCATACTAATGATTACCGCATTTTTCATTTTTTCATGTAATGATGATTTTCTGGATCAGGTGCCCGATGATCGGCTTACTTTTGAAGAAACTTTTTCTGCCCGGAATACCGTAGAAGAATATCTTGCAGGCATCTACAGAAGGTTACCTAATGAATATGCACAACGTTATACGACAACACAAAACTCCGGCCCGTGGACAGGAGCTTCCGACGAAGGGGAATATGTTTGGTCATTCCCCTTATCCAATTATATAAATATAGGGGACTGGAATCCGACTACCGGGAATATAAGTACATTATGGAGTAATTTTTACCGGGCCATACGAGAGTGTTCTACTTTTATTCAAAACGTTGAGAACTGTCAGGACTGTAGCGCAGCGTATATCAGGCAATACACGGCAGAAGCTCATGTTTTAAGGGGGTTTTATTACTACGCCTTATTGCGTTCCTGGGGACCTGTAATTTTACTCGGGGATGAATCGACAAATGCAGATTCTGATGTATCTCAGTTCAAGAGAAACACTGTGAATGAGGTGGTAAGTTATATTGTCAGCGAGCTGGAAACCGGAGCAGAGGCTTTAGATGGAATTAATTTTAAGGGAAGTAACGCCGGCAGAATGAGCCGCCCGTTTGCCCTGGCTATTAAAGAAAAAGCACTTTTATTTGCGGCCAGCCCGATATTTAACGGCAATACGGATTATGCAGGCTTAAGCGACGACGAAGGAAATAATTTAATTCCGCAGTCCGTGGATGTGAACAAATGGAAAATGGCTGCAGATGCGGCAAAAGCGTTTATAGATGAATTTGTTCCGGGAACTTTCTCTTTGTATAAAGAATATAATGAAGATGGCTCTATTAATGCCTACCTGTCCTGCAGAAATGTAATGCTAAACGATTGGAATGAAGAGATGATCTATGAACGTCCCAGGGGAACTTTTTATCTCAATTATGATTGCACACCATATCATGCAGGTGAAGACAGCAGGGTTAAAGGAGCAGGCGGACTGGGAGTTACTCAGGAATTAGTGGATGCTTTTTTTACGGCGAACGGGCGATCTATCGATGACCCCGAATCCGGGTACCAGTCTGCGGGTTTTGTAGATTTTCAAACGCCTTATGACGACCAAAGCCGGACCATTTTCGCACAATGGGCCCATAGAGAACCCCGGTTCTATGTCGGTGTTACCTTCAATAATTCCTTATGGTTAAACAGAGATCATGGCGATGTTATTACGACTACCTGGTATTCGGGAAATTCCGGAAAAGGTTCCGGAGGAGGTAACGACTATACGCCGACAGGTTATATAGCAAGAAAAAACATCGCTCCTGACGGTTCTACCAGCCGGGCCATCCCTATGATCAGATTGGCCGAGATCTACCTGGATTATGCGGAGGCATTAAACGAATATGACCCGGGTAATCCGGACATATTAGAATATCTTAATTTAATCAGGGAAAGAGCGGGAATTCCCGAATATGGCTCATCAGGTTTGCCGGAACCGACAGGCCAGGACGCCGTACGCCAAGCCATACACAAAGAACGCAGAGTTGAACTGGCATTGGAAAGCGTAAGGTATTTTGATCTGATCCGCTGGAAAGAAGCTGAATATGCTTTGAACGGCCCTGCTCACAGTATGGATATTAATGCGACGAACGAAGAAGATTTTTACAGGGTAATAACCTTTGAAACACGGGTATTTCAAAAGAAACACTATTTGTTCCCTGTTCCACAGGGGGAAATCGATGCCAACCCGAAACTGGTACAAAATACCGGGTGGTAATACCGGATATGAACCCAATTCTTTTTATATACCGGAGCCCAAAGAAGAATCGTATTTCTTTGGGTTCCATTTTCGAATTTATTTAAAAACATGCCCATGAAAAAAGTATTCATTTTAAGTGTATTATCATTATTTGCATTGCAACTAACAGCTCAGCAAACCGAAACATTCCGAAAAAAAGGAAAAACCTTGGTATTCATAAATGAAGATTCCGGACTTGTCCCTGAAGTAAAAGAAGGCCTGGTAAGCACTTTTTTTAAAGTGTACCCGAAACTGGTAAAAAGATTCAATCCCAAATCCCCGAAGCGTGTAGAAGTTAAGATCGATACGGCTTACACCGGGGTTGCCTATGCACATGACGGTAAAATAACCATCAGCGCTGCCTGGCTTCGGAAAAAACCAAAAGATACGGATGTCATAACCCATGAGGTCATGCATCTCGTACAATCCTACCCTTCCGGAAGCGGCCCGGGGTGGATTACCGAAGGTATTGCCGACTATGTACGTTATAAATACGGTGTAGACAATGAAGGCTCCGGCTGGTCTCTTCCGGATTACACGGAAGGGCAGCACTATACCAATAGCTACAGAATTACAGCCAGGTTTCTCTTATGGCTGTCCGAAACGTATACGGAAAACCTGATCGTTCAGCTGGACAGACAGATGCGAACCGCTACGTATTCCGGGAATTTCTGGAAAAAACATACCGGCCATTCGCTGGATATGCTTTGGAAAATTTACATCAGAAATCCAAAACTGTCTTAACCTATGAAAAAATTTCTCTTTATAACTATTGTGTTTCCTCTCCTCCCCTTAAAGAACCATGGGCAATGTGACGAAAAAACGACTTTACGCTCCCGTATGGTCCAGGAGATCAAAGATAGCGGGACCCTGGAGATTCCCATAGACGCTACAGTAATTATGGATGGTGAAAAAATCACCGTCACTGTCATCGATCCGCGCAGCGGTGAAAAAGAAGTCCTGGAAAGCCATATCATCCAAACCTTGAAATGCGCATGGAAAAAATTCCCCGAAAATGGTATTTCCAGGTTTAAAGCCATGACAAGAAAGGAAAACGAGAAAGCCACAGTTTCCGAAATTATTATGGAAGGAAAATCGGGCAGTACTACTCTGACTTACACCCCTGAAAATGATAGCAGCACCAAAATCCGATTTGTTATTTATCCATGATGATCCGTCACCTAAAAAATCGTAACCTATCAATTAACCTTTAAATATTTCCGAATCATGAAAACTATGTATTTTTCAAAATTCGCATTAGCTCTGGTTTTTGCTGTACCCGGCTTATGTCAGACATCATGCTCTTCATCAGAAAGCAAGGAAAACGTTGCGTTGAGTAGTGAGGAATTGGCTATGGCAGTTGATTATCCCGATCCGCCGTTAACCTGGCAGGAACACTGGTTTGAACACAACCAGCTGGTAAAAAGGGTTTTCTTTGATGACCACCTGGCCCTGTATTTTGACGATGATGTAGACCGGTCCGTTACCTGGCCCAATGTGCTGCTTTCGGATGTATGGGTATATGTAAAAAACACTTACGGAAGTTTTGGTGACGACCCCAGATTATTTACCGTATTACATACCGGGAGATATTCCGGGGGACATCCTTCTACCTATTTTGATGCAAGTCACGACTACCGGAATGTCATTGATTGCGGCCCTTTCACCTGGACAGAAGAAACCCCGGCGGGAGGGATAAGCATGCTCGTTCATGAGGTGGGCCATATTGTAGAGGGTGCGGCCAAAGGAATTAAGGAGTCTCCGGCATGGGATATCTGGAAAGACAGTAAATGGGCGGAGATTTTTATTTATGATGTCTACAAAAATCTCGGAAAAGATGATTTTGCACAACAGGTTTATGACGATATGATGGGCCAGTACGACAATTTTCCAAGGGAAAACACCCAGTGGTTTAAGGATTGGTTTTACCCTATTTATTCCCAATACGGGGAAGAAATCGTACTCAACGGCTTCTTCGATCTCCTGGCAGCACATTTCCCGAAAACAGCAGACGGAAAATCTTATTCCAGGAGGATGAACTGGGGGGAATTCATTCACTTCTGGAGCGGCGCCGCCGGAACAGATCTGAAGCCTCTTGCCCAAAATGCTTTCGGGTGGTCTGACGAATGGGAAAACCAGCTCACGGAAGCCAAAAGCACTTTTCACCGGATCACCTACTAAAGGTAAAGTTTTTCTTCCCACAAAATTGTCCGGTAGAAAATATCCGGTACATTATGCCGGATATCCCTCGGAATGATCGTGTATGAATTCAAGGTATGAGGAGAAACAAAAAGCCCGGGAGTATGGTACGAGGGCACTGAAAAAGTCCATCATTTGTGAGCTGGCTTAACAAACGATCAAGTAGAACATAGTTTTACTTGATCGTTTTTTTATTGCCCAATTTCAATATTTCGGGACATCGCCTGATTTTGGGATCGGTATGTGCCCTCGGATTCCAATCTTTTGGCAAATAGGTTGTAAGCAGATGGATTTTAGCCCGGATTTCGGGTTTATTTAATCAATTTCAGGATTCTTTTCAAGTTTACTGTAAAGATTACCAGCGCCCCTTGCATTTCCATGTTCCCAATACCATAGGAGTTTGCCCGTCCGTATCCATGTACATTCTTTAGCTCACTGTTTTTTGCCTCTATCTTGTATCGTTCCTTGGTTTTCTGTTTGTAATATTCTGTTTCCTGAAAGTCCATCTGTTCTTTGTGGAGGTCAGATTTTATGGTTACCGAATAGGTTTTGCTCTTAGCCCCGGGCTTGTAACAGTTTTCCCTTTGGGGACAGACCTTGCATTTTTCCACGTCAAAGTAATAAGTGTCCGCTTGATTTTTTCCCCTATCTTTCTTTCCCTGACGGGCCTTTCTTATGGCCAGATGGCCTGCCGGACAAACAAACATCCCGGCATCCTTGTTGTAATCGAACATCTTTTCATCCTTTCTGGAGCCTTGGGCAATGGAAGGGGTAAGCCCGGCAACTATCCTGATACCCTGGTCGCCGCCCAATTTCAGATTTTCTTTACCTGAATAAGCTGCATCGCCGATAACCGTATCTATTTCCACTCCATTCTGCTGGCTGATCTCTAAAAGCTTGGGTAGTTCCGGACCATCCCCTTTTTCTCCCGAGGTAACCACGGCAGCTGTAATGATACGTTCCTCGGTCATGGCAAGATGGGTCTTGTAACCAAAGAATTTGCTGTCTGCTGACTTATGGCCAATCTTGGCATCTATGTCCTTGGAAAGCGTATAGTGTTCCCGGGTGTCCTCAACCGTTTCTTTTAATAGGTTCAACTTCTCTTTGACCGCAGGAATTTCGCTCAAGGTCCTGTCCGACCCGATCCGTTCCTGTAACTCCTTGCAATAGGTAATCTCTTTCTCAAGGTCACTCGACTCATTCTTTTCGGGCATTTGACCCTTCATATCCCCGTCTATGGTATAAACCGCTTTGCGAAGCAGTTTTGATCGCTCTCTAAGGACATCAAGTGCAGAATGCGGGTTCGATCTGGACAGCGAATGGGTAGCATCCACGATGATCGACTTGGATTTGATGATGTCCTTTTCAATCGCAATACAGACTGTTTTGTTAATCAAGAGGTTTAATAGGTCCGTATCCTTTAGTCTAAGTTTGCGGAACTTGGTCAGCGAGCTGGGATTGATTACATCATCTTCCGGTGCCATCTCCAGAAAATATTTGAAGGACATATCGTAGCGAGAGCGCTCAACGACATCTACGTCTGAAACACAATATATTGTCTTTAGCAACAGGTACTTGAACATACGGATAGGACTCTCGGCTGTACGTCCGTTGTTGTGGCAGTACTTCTCAAGCAGCTCATCGTATATAAAACCGAAGTCTATCAGGTCATTGATCTTCCGGAGAAGGTTATCTTTGGGAACGATCAGATCATACAACCCCGAGTAGGTGCTGAACTGGATCTTTTGTTGGCAAGCAAGCATCGGGTACCTTTTAAAACCTGATTTAAGGTACAAAAAAAGAGCAGATAACCGTAGTTTTTCTGCTCTTTTTTTAGCCTTAACTAATAAGGACTTTTTCAGTGCCCTCGTATGGTACCCCCGGGCTTTTATATATCTGGATTAAATTATGGCATCCTCTTATACGGCCTGCTTTTGTGCAGGTATATGCAATCCGCACTCTCTGTTTTCCAGAACTTTGGTCGGGTCATAGTATTTGAATTCGTTTTCCAGGCCGTTTTCTTCCAGGTATTCATCCAGTTGTTCATCTGACCAGTAGAAGAACGGGGAAACCTTTATAACCCCGTCATTCCCCAGGGTAACAATGTCCAGCGAATCCCGGAATGCCGTTTGTCCTTTTCTCAGGTTGGTAAACCATACATCCGGCTGGTGCTCTTCCATTGCTCTCCGGAAAGGCTCCAGTTTCACCTGTTCCGTAAATTCTTTGTGCAAAGGAGAATCTATATCCGGTATCCCCATAACCGCATCGCGATGCGCAGCAGTTTGCTTAGGGACAAATAAATGAATCCGGAGGTCCAGGCTTTCTATAAGTCTCTCCGCATGTTTATAAGTCTGCGGAGTATTGTATCCTGTATCGCACCAAATCACGGGAATATCGTTTTTCACTGCGGTAGCAGCATGTAGAATAGCCGCTTCATACGGTCTGAAATTAGTGGTCACCACAGGGCGGTTTGCTGTTTCCAAAGCCCATTCCACAATCTCTTCGGGAGATTTGTCTTTCAGGAATTCGTTTATCTTTTTTAAATCCATGATCATTTATTTTTTGTGATTCGCAACCAGGCTCTTTCATGCAAATAATAGAGTATCATCTTGGAAACAACTTCTATACTCCCGATCCCCAAAGCGATTTTAATATCACCGGTAAGGATATAGGAGATAATCATAGTATCTATCGTTCCGACCAATCGCCATGAAACAGCCTTTAAAACAGACACCCTGTGACTGTCCGATGTTGGCTTTAGCTTCTGTGTTTTCAGCAAATCGAGTATCATAGTAATAGTAATAGGATACAAATATACTATTAATCTATCGATTTACTAGACTTTAAAAAGATTTTTTTAATTTTCTGCGGAGAGGTCCGCCAGAGTCTTTTTTTCCAGTACGCTGAGCATACTGTCTCTGAGCTCTACCATGACCCGGTTCAGGGAGCATTCTTCTTCTGTTTTGCAATCGCTGCACTTTTCGTAGAAATGCAGGCTTACACAGGGTAACGGGGCAATAGGCCCCTCCAATATACGCATCAGGGCCGCAATAGTTATCTGTTTGGGATCTTTCAGCAGGTAGTATCCTCCGCCCTTCCCTTTCTTGGAACCCAGAAAACCGGAGTTTTTCAATTGCAGCAATATAATTTCCAGGAATTTTTTGGAAATATTCTCACTTTCCGCAATTTCCGATATCAATACCGGTTTGCTTTCTTCCTTCCTGGCCATGTAAACCAGGGCTTTCAGCCCGTATTTGGTCTTTTTTGATAACATATCTTAAAAACTGCCCTTAACTGTACTCCGAAACCAGATTCCGGAGTAAGTTCTGCTCTAATATAACAATTATTTTTCGGTCTTGTTTTTTTCCAGGAATACCTCGGCCATCATACACCTTGCACTCCCGCCTCCACAGGCTTCTATAACATCAAGGGGAGATGACAATATCGGGCAATACTTTTCTATGGCAGCCTTTTGTTCCGGTGTCAGGCTATGGTGCGCAGCAGTACTCATAACAAGGTATTTTGTACCGTTCTTTCCTGCCACCTGCAACATATTACCGGCAAAATTGTTTACCTGGTCTTCCGTGATACCGATAATTTCTTTTCCGTCTTCCTTAAGGTGCCTAATGACTTCTTTCCGTTCCTTTTTATCGTCCAGGGAATCCAGGCAGATCACAGCGAAATCTTCGGCGACACACATCATCACGTTGGTGTGATATATTACCTTTCGTTTTCCTTTTACGGTCTGATAGGCAGTGAAGATTACCGGTGTGTATTCGAAGTTTTCGCAAAACTCGATAAAAAGTTCCTCGTCCGCACGGGGAGACAATGCGCAATAGGCTTTACGGTTTACCCGGTCCAGCACCATACTCCCGGTTCCCTCCAGGAAAATTTCATCTTCTTCCGCCTCGGTATAATCTATAATGGTTTCTATTTGAAATCCTTGTTCCTCTACCATATCAAGGACTTCCCCCCTGCGCTCCAGTCGCCTGTTTTCAGCAAACATGGGATACAGGGCTACAGTAGCATTAGCATGAAAGGATATCCAGTTATTGGGAAAAACGGAGTCTGGTGTATCCGGTTCTTTAGTATCGTCCACAACAATAACAGAGACGCCTGCTGCCGTTAGTTTGTCTACAAAATTATCGAATTCCTGCAAGGCCTTTGCCTGAACCGTTTCCGGCAACAGGTTATCCAGCACTTTCTGGTAGTAATTGTTTACCGCTGTCTGTTCGTTCATCCGGAAACTCACCGGACGGATCATCAAGATGGTATTGGTTATTTGTTTTTCCATAATTATTCCCTGATTAATGGCATTGTTGAGCAACGGAACAATCCTTCCTGTTTGGCTATTTCCGCATAAGCCACTTCTTCCACGACGAATCCGTTTTCCCTGAGCCAATTATTCAACCGTGTGAAATTACGTTCGGAGACCACAACATCGGTGTCTATGGAAAATACGTTGGAGAACATATAGTACATTTCGTCCCGGGTAATGTGAAACAGATTGTCTTTTCCGAAAAGGTTTACCAGATAGTCATAATCTTTTTCCAAGCGGAAACCGCCTTTATAAATGATCCCTTTGTTTTTGCCTACGGGTTGAAAACAGCAATCCAGGTGCAGGGCATTGTCCCTGGCTTCGATTTTTGACTTTACCAGGTCGAACTCTTTCACTTTTTTATTCGGAAAGAGGTCAGAGATAAACCGGACACCGTGCATATTTGTCCTGGCTGTTATCTGGTCCGGGTAATCCTGGCCTTTATACGTCCCCACAAAAATATGATCCCCCCACAGCATCACATCTCCGCCTTCTATGTGAACTTCTTCGGGTGGTGTAATGATTTTATCCGGAAGTATTCCATCCATAACATATTGAATGGCCTTCAGTTCTTTCTCCCTATCGGGTAATATATTGGATTTTATAAACAGGTCGTCTATCACAAAAGCTATATCTCTTGCAAATATCTGGTTACAGTCCGCTATAACATTCGGGCGGAATACCTGTACATCATATTTGTTCAATACCACGGCGAAAGCCTCCATTTCCGTTACCATATCCTCTTCTTCAGGATAGGTTCCGGCCAAAATATGTTCCAGTGATTTAGGGTCATATGTTTCTTCGGGTGCAGGTACGGGACCGTTACTTTTTGCCGTTCCGAGTACCAACGCCCTTAACCTGGAGGTTTCGTCTTTTACATTCAACTTCAACATAAAGGTAATGATTTGTTACAAATATAAAAAAAGCAGAGACGCACAGCTGTGCGTCCCTACCTGTTTTTCCTAAAAAAGACCGGAAAAATACCCGGTCTTTTATCCTGCTTATTTTATCTTTTATCTATATCTGCGAACGGACGTTGGTTTTCCCCGATATACACTTGTCTCGGTCTTCCGATAGGTTCGTTACGCAGGCGCATTTCTCTCCATTGTGCTATCCACCCGGGCAGTCGTCCCATGGCAAACATTACAGTAAACATTTCCGTAGGAATGCCAAGTGCCCTGTAGATAATTCCGGAGTAAAAGTCTACATTCGGATAGAGTTTTCTATCCACGAAATACGGATCTTCCAAAGCCTCTTTTTCCAGACCTTTTGCAATATCCAGTATCGGGTCCACAACTCCCAGATCTCCGAGAACTTCATCTGCGGCTTTTTTAATGATCTTTGCACGCGGATCAAAATTCTTGTATACCCTGTGGCCAAATCCCATCAGTCGGAAAGGATCTTCTTTGTCCTTCGCTTTAGCCATATATTTTTTAGTATCTCCTCCGTCGGCCTTGATGCCTTCGAGCATTTCTATCACGGCTTGGTTAGCCCCTCCGTGAAGCGGCCCCCAAAGTGCAGAAATACCCGCAGAGATAGATGCAAACAGACCTGCATGAGAGGATCCTACGATCCGCACCGTAGACGTGGAGCAGTTTTGTTCGTGATCTGCATGAAGTATTAACAGCTTGTCCAGAGCATTGATTGCAATCTCATTCTTTTTATATTCCTTGTGTGGCCTTTTGAACATCATCTTGGCGATGTTTTCTACATATCCGAGGCTATCGTCTCCGTAGTCCAGCGGAAGTCCCTCTTTCTTGCGCAATGTCCACGCCACGAGGACCGGAAATTTAGCCATCAGTTTCACTATGGCCTTATACATGTCCTCCTCAGAAGATACATTAACCGAAGAAGGGTTAAATGCAATAAGAGCACTGGTAAGGGATGCCAGGACTCCCATGGGGTGAGCAGACTTGGGAAAACTGTCGAGTATCTTCTTCATTTCCTCATCTACTACGGACTGGTCCTTTATATCATCGTGGAATTTCTCCAGTTGACTTTTTGTAGGCAACTCGCCAAAGATCAAAAGGTATGCAACCTCAAGGAAATCGGCTTTCTCAGCCAGCTCTTCGATAGTATAACCGCGGTAACGGAGAACTCCTTTTTCACCGTCCAGGTAGGTAATAGCGCTCTCACAAGACCCGGTATTCTTATACCCCGGATCAAGAGTTATGATCCCGCTTTTTGCCCGGAGAGTCTTGATATCTATCGCTATTTCATCTTCCGTTCCTATGGTTACCGGAAACTCATATTTCTCACCGTTATACTCTAAGGTAGCAGTTTTTGACATAATAATTCTATAGATTTTAGATTTACTTATTTCCTCATCTCAACAATCGGGCAGACGCCTGAATAAGAGATGCGGACGAGAGTTGCGAAAATACAAAATAATGTGTTAATATAAGGTTAATTACGACTATTTTTGCTTGTTTCACGACACAAAAAACGCATTTTTTGTACTGGCAATGTATTGGTGTTCCCCTGGAATCATTATGTATTCTTCATATTCTTCCGGAGTGGCCCATCCCGTGCTTCAAAAAGATGGCAAAAAATGATTCTTAAAAAGAAAAACCCCGAAGGCACGGGGCTTCCGGGGTTTTGACTTCTTTATAATCAAAAGTAAATCGCTTATTTTATTTTAAAAGCTTTTTCTTTCGGATAATATGCTACATCTCCTAATTCTTCTTCTATGCGCAGCAACTGGTTATATTTAGCCATACGGTCACTTCTTGATGCGGATCCGGTTTTAATCTGACCTGTATTCAGTGCCACGGCAAGATCGGCAATGGTATTGTCTTCTGTCTCTCCGGAGCGGTGAGACATAACGGAAGTATACCCTGCATTATGTGCCATATTTACTGCTGCTATCGTTTCGGTAAGGGTTCCGATCTGGTTTACTTTGATAAGGATGGAATTGGCAATACCATTCTCTATACCACGAGAAAGTCTTTCTACATTGGTAACAAACAGGTCATCGCCAACCAACTGGACTTTGTCTCCGATCTTCCCGGTAAGATATTTCCAGCCTTCCCAATCGTTTTCATCCATACCATCCTCGATAGAGATTATAGGATATTTGCCCGCCAGTTCAGCCAGGTAATCTGCCTGTTCCTGCGATGTTCTCACTTTTCCTTTATCTCCTTCGAATTTAGTATAGTCATACTTGCCATCCACATAGAATTCGGCAGAAGCACAATCCAGGGCGATCTTTACTTCATCACCGGCTTTATAACCTGCTTTTTCGATAGCTTTAATTATAGTCTCCAATGCATCTTCGGTACCATCCAGAGTAGGAGCAAAACCTCCTTCGTCTCCTACGGCAGTACTGAGGCCTCTGTCGTGCAGTACTTTTTTGAGATTGTGGAATATCTCTGTACCCATTTGCATGGCGTGTGTAAAGCTTTCTGCTTTTACAGGCATAATCATAAATTCCTGGAAAGCAATAGGGGCATCGGAGTGAGATCCGCCATTAATAATGTTCATCATAGGCACGGGAAGCGTATTTGCACTAACTCCTCCGACATAACGATACAAAGGCATCCCGAGTTCGTTTGCTGCAGCTTTTGCTACGGCCAGGGAAACCCCGAGTATGGCATTAGCACCCAGTTTGGATTTGTTTGGCGTACCATCCAGTTCTATCATCTTGTTATCGATAGCGTTTTGTTCAAAAACGGATGTTCCGACAAGTTCTTCCGCAAGTATGTTATTTACATTGTCAACCGCTTTAGAAACTCCTTTCCCCATATAAGAAGAACCCCCGTCTCTAAGTTCTACAGCTTCATGCTCTCCCGTAGATGCTCCCGAAGGCACTGCTGCCCTTCCAAGGATACCACTTTCTGTAACTACATCTACTTCTACGGTAGGGTTACCTCTCGAATCTAAAATCTGCCTTGCGTGAACACTAATAATTATACTCATAATATTACTTTGTTATATTCTTTTTCTTTTTCGTTTATTATACCTGAATGTATTGTATTAACTGTTTACTGCCGGTTTTTGAGCGATCATCTCTATAAACTGGTCAAAAAGGTAAGACGCATCGTGAGGTCCGGGACTTGCTTCCGGGTGATATTGCACCGAAAAACAGTTCTTCCCTTTAATGCGGATACCAGCTACGGTATCGTCGTTCAGATGAAGATGTGTAATTTCCACATCGGGGTGGCTCTCTACTTCTTCCCGGTTTACCGCAAATCCATGATTCTGCGAAGTGATCTCACCTTTACCGGATACCAGGTTTTTTACCGGATGGTTAATTCCCCTGTGCCCGTTGTGCATTTTATATGTAGATATACCCTGAGACAAGGCTATAACCTGGTGTCCGAGACAAATACCGAAAAGAGGCAGGTTTTCGTCAATTATTCTTTTGGCTACGGCTATGGCACTATCCAGCGGTTCGGGATCACCGGGACCGTTTGACAGGAAATAGCCGTCAGGATTCCAGGCCTGTAATTCTTCAAAACCGGCATCGTAAGGAAAAACTTTAACGTAGGCCCCTCTTGCCGCAAGATTTCTCAGGATATTCTTTTTAATCCCCAGATCCAGTGCCGCGACTTTGTAAGTAGCGTCCGGGTTACCAAAGTAATACGGTTCTTTTGCTGATACTTTTGAAGATAATTCGAGCCCTTTCATATCCGGTACCTCTGCGAGCCGTGCTTTCAATTCGTCTATCCTATCTACTTCCGTAGAAATTACGGCATTCATGGCCCCGTTATCCCTTATGTAGCTTACCAGTGCCCTGGTATCTACATCCGAAATAGCAAACAGATCGTTCTCGTCCAGAAAATCCTTCAGGGAACCTTTGGCATTTACCCGCGAATAATCATAGCTGAAATTCTTGCAGACCAGTCCCGCTATTTTAACGGAATCCGACTCCACTTCTTCCTCGTTCACACCATAATTTCCGATGTGAGCATTGGTCGTAACCATAATCTGACCGAAATAGGACGGATCCGTAAAGATCTCCTGATAACCGGTCATCCCGGTATTAAAACACACTTCACCGAAGGCAGTTCCTTCTTTACCTACTGCTTTTCCATAAAAAATGGTCCCATCCGCAAGGATAATGACCGCTTTCTTTCTTGATTGATACTTCATGTACGGATAAGTATTTTTAAAAAAAATTCTTCCGATGCCTTTAGATTTAAGGCTTTACCTGATGTTACAGAAATATTCAGACCATCTGTTGTACCTCTCCATTCCAGACATTCCGAAGAACTTTAAAAAGTTTTACAAAATAACATAAAAAAAAGGATAAACTAAAATGTTTATCCTTTTGATATGTAATGATTTCGTTATCATTTGTTATTCCTCCGATGAAGGTTTTTTATCTTCTCCTTCTCCGGCTTTATCGGCTTTTTCAGCCTTCGGTTCTTTTTTAGGAGCCTCTGTCTTTTTCTCTTCCGCAGCTTTTTCTTCCTTTACGGCAGTTTCGGCTGTGGTCGTTTCTTCCTCCTGAGATTTTTTGCTACGTCCCCTTCTGGTAGACTTCTTCTTGGCTCCTTTACCTGTATCGTAAGTTTCGTTATAATCTACAAGCTCAATAAGGGCCATATCCGCGTTATCACCAAGACGGTTACCCAGTTTAATAATCCTGGTGTATCCTCCCGGACGATCTGCAACTTTAACCGCTACATCTCTGAAAAGCTCGGTTACGGCATATTTATTTCTCAGCTTGGTGAAAACTACTCTTCGGTTATGGGTAGTATCTTCTTTGCATTTGGTTACCAAAGGCTCGATAAATTGCTTCAGGGCTTTAGCCTTTGCCACTGTTGTATTAATACGCTTGTGTTCTATTAAAGAGCACGCCATATTTGCCAACATAGCCTTTCGGTGCGCTGATTTCCTCCCTAAGTGGTTTATTTTCTTTCCGTGTCTCATCTTAATTCCCTAATTGTTCTTTTCCCGAAATGTACTCCCCAGAAGGGGAATACATTCGAAAAAGGAAAAGATTAATCTTTATCTAATTTATATTTTGACAAATCCATCCCGAAGCTCAGTCCTTTCACGCTTACCAGTTCTTCCAGTTCTGTCAGGGACTTTTTACCAAAGTTTCGGAATTTCATTAAATCGTTCTTGTTAAAGGACACCAGGTCTCCCAATGTATCCACTTCAGCAGCTTTCAGACAGTTCAATGCACGTACGGACAAGTCCATGTCCACCAGTTTGGTTTTGAGTAATTGCCTCATGTGCAGAGACTCCTCGTCATAAGTTTCTGTCTGTGCGATCTCATCCGCTTCGAGGGTTA
The DNA here is from genome assembly GCF_052983315.1 of Sinomicrobium endophyticum. Classification (NCBI taxonomy): domain Bacteria; kingdom Pseudomonadati; phylum Bacteroidota; class Flavobacteriia; order Flavobacteriales; family Flavobacteriaceae; genus Sinomicrobium; species Sinomicrobium endophyticum. The sequence continues at coordinate 35,513 of NZ_JBRKIS010000044.1, read as the reverse complement.
TTCTCTCATCGGAGAACAACATAAAGTGGTGGATCAGTATTTTAGCCGCTTCGGTAAGGGCATCTTTAGGATGAATGGAACCGTCGGTGATAATTTCAAAAACCAGCTTTTCGTAGTCTGTCTTCTGTTCCACACGATAGTTCTCTATACTATACTTTACGTTCTTTATAGGAGTAAAGATCGAATCCGTAAAAATAGTTCCTATAGGAACATTGGGCTTTTTGTTTTCTTCAGCAGGAACATAGCCCCTCCCTTTTTCTACGGTAAGTTCCAGGTTAATATTAACACCGGACTCCATATTACAGATTACCAGATCCGGATTCAGTACCTGAAAACCGGAAATGAATTTCTGAAAGTCTCCTGCTGTCAATTGCTCCTTACCGGTAACAGAAACGGAAACCGTTTCGTTATCCACATCTTCTATCTGTCGTTTAAAACAGATCTGCTTCAGATTGAGGATAATTTCTGTAACGTCTTCTACTACACCGGATATAGTGGAGAATTCATGCTCCACGCCTTCTATCTTTACCGATGTAATAGCAAAACCGTCTAAAGAAGCCAGCAAGACTCTTCGCAATGCGTTACCAACGGTCAATCCGTATCCGGGTTCCAAAGGACGAAATTCAAATTTCCCTTCGAAATCGGAAGAATCGATCATTATAACTTTATCGGGCTTTTGAAAATTAAATATTGCCATAATACGACAGCTGTCTGATTATTATTTAGAGTATAACTCGACGATTAATTGTTCTTTGATGTTTTCCGGAATCTGCATTCTTTCCGGAACGGCTACGAAAGAACCTTCTTTTTTCTCGGTATTCCACGTAATCCATTCATACACGCTGGAATTGTTTGCCAAAGAATCCTCTATTACTTCAAGAGATTTGGACTTTTCGCGAACTCCAACAACATCGCCGGGTTTTAAAGCATAAGAAGGAATGTTTACGATTTCCCCGTTTACGGTAATATGACGGTGCGACACTAATTGCCTTGCACCTCTTCTGGAAGGTGAAACCCCCATTCTGTACACAACATTGTCCAGACGGGATTCACATAATTGCAGTAATACCTCACCGGTAACTCCCTTGCTTCGGTTAGCTTTTTCAAACAGGTTCCTGAATTGTTTCTCCAGAATCCCGTAAGTATATTTTGCTTTTTGCTTTTCCATTAACTGGATAGCATATTCCGATTTCTTTCCTCTCCTTCGGTTGTTACCATGTTGTCCGGGAGGGTAGTTTTTCTTTTCAAAAGATTTGTCGTCTCCAAAGATCGGCTCTCCGAATTTCCTTGCGATCTTGGTTTTTGGACCTGTATATCTTGCCATGTTTTTTAAATATTTTTGAGGATGATTATGAATTAAGGCTTATCCTTCGATAATCGTTAACTATCCTCGTTTATTGAATTACAATTTATGAGTTCGCGTAATGATTTTATAAGTTACGAATTACGATTTGGCTATTACCGGATTTACCGTGTACATCAAAAATCGTAATTCGCAAATCAAAAATAATCAGACTCTTCTTCTTTTCGGTGGACGACATCCGTTGTGTGGCAACGGAGTAACGTCGATAATCTCTGTTACTTCAATCCCGGCGTTGTGAATGGTACGGATAGCTGATTCCCTTCCGTTACCTGGTCCTTTTACATAGACTTTCACCTTTTTCAGACCGGCTTCCTGCGCTATTTTAGAAGCATCTTCCGCAGCTACCTGGGCAGCATAAGGAGTATTTTTCTTAGACCCCCTAAAGCCCATTTTCCCGGCAGATGACCAGGATACCACATCTCCTTTTTTGTTGGTAAGAGATATGATGATATTGTTGAATGATGCAGAAATATGCGCCTCACCTACAGATTCTACAACGACCTTGCGTTTCTTAGAACTTTTTGTATTTGACTTTGCCATATTACCCTACCTATTATTTAGTTGCTTTCTTCTTGTTAGCAACAGTTTTTCGTTTACCTTTTCTAGTCCTGGAATTATTCTTGGTCCTTTGTCCTCTCAGCGGTAAACCAATCCTGTGGCGGATACCTCTGTAACATCCGATATCCATCAATCGCTTGATGTGAATCTGTACTTCAGAACGCAATTCTCCTTCAATTTTGAAAGCACCTACGGCTTCACGAATACGGTTAATTTCGTCATCGGTCCATTCAGACACTTTGGTATCTTCATTAACTTCCGCTTGTGCCAAAATTTCTTTGGCCCTGCTTTTTCCAATACCAAAAATATAAGTCAACGAGATAACCCCTCTTTTATGTTTTGGTATATCTACTCCTGCGATTCTTGCCATAACTACCCTTGTCTTTGTTTAAATCTAGGATTCTTTTTATTAATTACGTACAATCTCCCCTTACGACGCACAATTTTGCACTCGGGACTCCTCTTTTTTAATGATGCTCTTACTTTCATGATAATTCAATATTCAAGGTTCAAGGTTCAAGTTTAACTTTGAATTCCAAACCATTTAGTATCTATAAGTGATTCTCGCTTTTGAAAGGTCATACGGACTCATTTCCAGTTTTACCTTATCGCCGGGCAACAGTTTTATATAATGCATACGCATTTTACCGGATATATGAGCAGTAACCACATGACCGTTTTCCAATTCTACCCGAAACATCGCATTGGATAATGCTTCGATTATCGTTCCGTCTTGCTCTATTGCTGCTTGTTTAGCCATTTATAACTTCTCCATTTTTTAACCTGCCTGTACGGGCAGATAGGTTTACGATTTATGATGTCGATATTCCAACTCCATAATCCACTACCATCTTATGCCACTACTTTCCTGTTTTTACCGGTTTTCATCAGACCGTCATAGTGCCTGTTAAGCAGATACGAGTTCACTTGTTGCATCGTATCTATAGCCACACCGACCATAATGAGCAATGATGTACCGCCGTAAAACAAGGCCCATCCCTGCTGCATCCCGACAATTTTCACTACGAAAGCGGGCAAAATAGCTATAAGGGCAAGGAATATAGAACCGGGAAAAGTGATCAAAGACATAATTTTGTCCAGATAATCTCCGGTTTCCTTTCCGGGTTTTATACCGGGTATAAATCCTCCGCTTCTTTTAAGATCGTCCGCCATTTTATTGGTAGGGACGGTAATTGCGGTGTAAAAATACGTAAAAACTATGATCAGCAATGCAAAGAGCATATTATACCAGAAACCGAAAATGTCCATAAAAGCTGTTTTCACCGATTGGGCGGCTTCAGAATTGGACAATCCCGCAAGTGCTCCCGGAACGAACATAATGGCCTGTGCAAAAATAATAGGCATTACTCCCGATGCATTGAGCTTTAAAGGAATGTACTGCCTGGATCCGAATACATTTTTCTCGTAACCTCCGGTAGTTGTCCTTCTTGCATATTGTACCGGAATCTGTCTTGTTGCCATAACCAGCATAATACATGCCAGAATAACTACAAACCAGATAACAAGTTCAATAAGGACCAGCATCAACCCTCCGTTGTTTTCGGACACCCTGGATGCAAATTCCTGGATGAAAGACTGCGGTAACCGGGCTATGATCCCCACCATGATAAGCAGTGAAATACCATTACCAATACCTTTATCCGTAATCTTTTCACCGAGCCACATCGCAAATATTGTACCGGTTACCAGAATAATAACCGACGGAATGATAAAATCGAGCCCTTTCCCGAGAAGGAAAGCACTGTCCGGTACACCTAAAGCTCCAAGTCCGTACAGATATGCCGGGGCCTGAACCACACATATGGCAATGGTAAGCCAGCGTGTGATCTGGTTAATGGTTTTTCTGCCGCTTTCTCCCTCTTTTTGCAGTTTTTGCAGATAAGGGATGGCAATCCCCATCAACTGCACTACAATGGAAGCCGATATATAAGGCATAATACCCAAAGCGAAAACGGAAGCGTTGGCAAAAGCCCCTCCCGTAAAAGCATTAAGAATTCCTAATAAACCGGTGTCCGTTTTGCTGGACAGTTCCGCCAGTTGTACCGAATCAACACCCGGAAGTACGATTTGCGTACCGAAACGGTACACAAGCAGTAACCCTAGGGTAACCACTATTCTGCTTTTCAGCTCTTCTATCTTCCAAATGTTGCTAAGTGTCTCTAAAAATTTCTTCATGGTCGGTTTTTTCTTATAAAGTTACCGCTTCTCCTCCTGCCTCTTCGATGGCAGTTTTAGCACTGGCAGTAAATTTATGTACAGATATTTTCAGCTTTGCCTTCAGTTCACCTCCACCCAGTATTTTTACAAGGTCAGATTTTTTAACTACCCGGTTGTTCACTAATATATCCAAATCCACAGTATCGGTGACAACACCTTTATCTACCATGTCCTGCAATTTACCAAGGTTTATACCAACGTACTCTTTACGGTTTATGTTTTTAAACCCAAATTTGGGAACACGTCTTTGAAGCGGCATCTGCCCACCTTCAAAACCGATTTTTTTAGAGTATCCGGAACGAGATTTAGCCCCTTTGTGACCTCTTGTAGCGGTACCGCCTTTTCCGGATCCTTCTCCACGGCCAACTCTCTTCCCGTCCTTATGTACTGAACCTTCTGCAGGTTTTAAGTTACTTAAGTTCATAACTATATTGTTAATTAAGCCTCTTCTACAGAAACTAAGTGTTTAACTTTATTTACCATACCAAGGATATTAGGTGTAGCATCGTGCTCTACAACCTGTCCTATCTTTCTCAGGCCAAGAGCTTCTAAGGTTCTCTTCTGATCCTGAGGACGCTTAATGTTGCTCTTTACTTGTGTAACTCTGATCTTTCCCATTTTTAATCCTTGTTTATCCTTTAAAAACTTTCTCCAGAGAAATACCTCGCTGAGCAGCTATGGTACCAGCATCTCTCAACTGCAACAAAGCGTCGAAAGTGGCTTTTACCACATTGTGCGGGTTAGACGATCCCTGAGACTTCGACAATACATCATGTACTCCTACTGCCTCCAGTACGGAACGAACCGCACCACCGGCTATAACACCGGTACCGTGAGAAGCAGGCTGAAGATATACTCTTGCACCGCCATATTTCCCTTTTTGTTCGTGAGGCAGTGTTCCCTTGTTCAAAGGAATACGAACCATGTTTTTCTTAGCATCTTCCACAGCTTTGGAAATAGCGTCGGCAACTTCTTTGGATTTACCCAATCCGTGACCAACAACACCGTTCTCATCTCCAACTACCACAATAGCAGAAAAACCGAATGCTCTACCTCCTTTAGTAACCTTAGTAACTCTCTGTACGCCAACCAAACGGTCTTTCAATTCCAGCCCGCCGGGTTTTACCAATTCTGCGTTTTTGTATTTCTGATACATAATTTCTTAGAATTTTAGTCCTGCTTCCCTAGCTCCTTCTGCTAATGATTTTACTCTTCCGTGATACAGATAACCACCTCTGTCAAAAGAAACGGTTTCTATACCGGCTTTCAATGCTTTCTCAGCGATAGCTTTTCCAACCAAAACAGATACCTCTATTTTAGTACCTTTAGAGTCAGCAATGTCCTTATCTCTGGAAGATGCCGATGCCAAAGTAACTCCCTGTACATCATCTACCAGCTGTGCATAAATCTCTTTATTGCTTCTGAAAACAGCCAGTCGCGGTTTTTCAGCGGTTCCGCTGATAACCTTTCTGATCCTGTTTTTTATACGTATTCTTCTTTCCGTCTTTGATAATGCCATAATGCTAATTATTAAGCTGATTTACCTGCTTTTCTTCTTAATTGCTCACCGACAAACTTAATACCTTTCCCTTTATAAGGTTCCGGCTTACGGAACGAACGGATCTTAGCCGCTACCTGGCCGACCAATTGTTTGTCGTACGATGTCAGTTTAATAACAGGGTTCTTCCCTTTTTCAGAAATGGTTTCCACCTTTACTTCCGGTGCCAGTTCCAAAACTATATTGTGAGAAAAACCAAGAGCAAGATCAAGTTTCTGACCCTGGTTGCTGGCTCTGTATCCCACACCTACCAGTTCTAATTGCTTGGTAAACCCTTCAGAAACTCCTAAAATCATGTTGTTGATCAAAGTACGGTAAAGTCCGTGCTTTGCCCTTTGGTCTTTACTTTCATCCGTAGTTTCCAATATAATCTGTCCATCCTCTTGCTTTACAGCAATGTCTTTAACTTCCTGAGTTAATTCGCCTAATTTACCCTTTACAGTTATGGTATTACCGTCTATGGTAACGGTAACTCCATCAGGTACATTAACTGGACTTTTTCCTATTCTTGACATTTCCTTTGTCTTTATTTGTTAGTAAACGTAACACAACACTTCACCACCCACATTATCCTGCTTGGCCTGCTTGCTGGTCATCACTCCATGAGAAGTAGAGACAATAGCTACTCCCAAACCGTTCAAAACTCTGGGCAGATCGGCAGAACCAACATACTTACGCAACCCGGGTTTACTCACACGTTGTATCTTTTTGATAATGGGCTCCTTGGTAGCTTTGTCATATTTCAAAGCTATCTTTATGATTCCCTGCACAGAGTTATCCTCAAATTTATAACTGAGGATATATCCCTGATCAAACAAGATCTTGGTTATTTCTTTTTTCAAATTAGAAGCAGGAATTTCCACTACACGGTGTCCGGCACTGTTAGCATTCCTGATTCTTGTCAAATAATCTGCTATAGGATCTGTATACATTTGTATTTATTTGCGGTTGCAGTTTTCAGGTCAACCTGAACTTACCACCAGTTAAAAATTTACCAACTAGCCTTTTTAACACCAGGAATCAATCCCTGGTTAGCCATTTCGCGGAAGGTAACACGAGATAAACCGAAAACTCTCATATACCCTTTAGGCCTACCTGTAAGTTTACAACGGTTGTGCAACCTTACCGGCGAAGCGTTTTTGGGCAGTTTTTGCAAAGCTTCATAATCTCCGGCTTCTTTAAGAGCCTTACGTTTATCGGCATATTTTGCAACGAGCTTTTCTCTCTTCACCTCGCGGGCTTTCATGGATTCTTTAGCCATACTTAATTCTTTTTAAAAGGTAATCCTAATTCGCTTAACAATGATTTTGCCTCTTTATCAGTATCGGCAGAGGTAACAAAGGTGATATCCATTCCGGAAATTTTGTTCACTTTGTCAATGTCTATCTCCGGGAATATAATCTGCTCGGTTATACCCAGGTTGTAATTTCCTCTTCCGTCAAAACCTGTAGCTTTAATACCGTTAAAGTCTCTAACCCTTGGCAGAGCACTTGTTACCAATCTGTCCAGGAATTCATACATTCTCTCTCCTCTAAGGGTAACTTTAGCCCCAATAGGCATCCCTTTACGGAGTTTAAAAGAGGCAACGTCCTTTTTAGATATGGTAGACACGGCTTTTTGCCCGGTTATCCTGCCTAACTCCTCTACGGCATGGTCTATAAGTTTCTTATCAGCAACAGCAGCTCCAACACCACGGCTAACTACGATCTTCTCCAGTTTAGGCACTTGCATTACGTTCTGGTACCCGAACTCATCTGTAAGAGCAGCAACTATCCTGTCCTTATACTCTTGTTTCAATCTCGGAATGTAAGCCATAACTAAATTACTTCATTAGATTTCTTGGATACTCTCACTTTCTTACCATCCTTTACTTCATAACCTACCCTGGTAACTTCTTTAGACTTTGGATCTATAAGAGACAGGTTAGATAAATGAATAGGAGCTTCTTTTTCAACGATTCCTCCCTGAGGGTTGTTAGCACTCGGCTTTTGATGTTTGTGAACCGTGTTCACACCCTCAACAATCGCCTTATTCTTCTCACGATCTACTTTAAGGACTTTGCCTTCCGAACCTTTGTGATCTCCGGCAATAACCCTTACAATATCTCCCGATTTTATTTTTAGCTTTGTCATTTTGCAATGTATTACAGCACCTCAGGTGCTAATGATACTATCTTCATAAATTGCTTGTCGCGAAGTTCTCTGGCAACCGGACCGAAAACACGTGTTCCACGCATTTCACCGGCAGCATTCAACAGCACACAGGCATTATCATCGAAACGAATGTAAGAGCCGTCAGGTCTTCTTACTTCTTTTTTGGTACGAACTACCACTGCAGTGGATACTTGTCCTTTTTTAACGCTTCCGTTAGGAGTCGCCTCCTTTACAGTAACTACAATTTTATCACCTACAGAAGCATATCTTCTTTTTGTACCGCCGAGAACACGAATTGTCAGAACTTCTTTAGCTCCGGTATTATCGGCCACTTTTAATCTTGATTCTTGCTGTACCATAATTACTTCGCTCTTTCAATGATTTCAACTAACCTCCAACACTTGGTTCTACTCAACGGACGAGTCTCCATTATCTTTACGGTATCCCCAATATTGCAATCGTTCTTTTCGTCGTGTGCGACATATTTTTTAGTCTTCAACACGAACTTTCCGTACATAGGGTGTTTTACCCGTTTCACTTCAGAAACAACAATGGATTTCTCCATTTTATTACTGGTAACAACACCTATTCTTTCTTTTCTTAATTTTCTTTTTTCTTCCATCTTAAAGCAGCATAGAATTATTGTAATTCTCTTTTAGTAAGCTCAGAGGCTAACCTTGCAACCGTTCTTCTTGCTTTTCTAAGCTGAAGCGGATTTTCCAGCGGGGTAATAGCGTGAGCCATTTTTAAGTCTGCATAATTCTTTTTGAATTCACCAAGCTTTTCTTGTAGCTCGGCAACAGATAATTCTTTAATTTCTGACTGTTTCATAATTCTTCAAGTATTAAGCTGAATAATCCCTTGCCACAATGAATTTGGTCTTTACCGGAAGTTTTTGAGCTGCAAGACGCAATGCTTCTTTAGCTACGTCTAACGGCACACCTCCGACTTCGAACATAATTCTGCCTGGTTTAACAATTGCAGCCCAATATTCTACTGCACCTTTACCTTTACCCATACGTACTTCAAGAGGTTTCTTGGTTATAGGCTTATCCGGAAATATCTTGATCCACAACTGCCCTTCCCTTTTCATATAACGGGTAGCCGCAATACGCGCAGCTTCTATTTGACGTGCAGTTATAAATGAAGAATCCATAGATTTTATACCAAACATTCCGTTAGAAAGTTCATGCCCTCTCTGGGAAATCCCTTTCATACGCCCCTTCTGCTGTTTGCGATATTTGGTTCTTTTTGGCTGTAACATTTTTCCTTACTTTAAAAAATTACTTTCTGCGACGAGCTTTTTTCGGACCGCTTTTTCCTCCCTGCTGTTTTTTGGACATGCCAACCAGCGGAGACAGTTCTCTCTTACCGTAAACCTCGCCTTTCATGATCCACACTTTTACTCCGAGCCTACCATAAGTGGTATGTGCCTCTACAAGTGCATAATCGATATCAGCTCTGAAGGTAGACAAAGGTATCCTTCCTTCTTTGTACGATTCAGAACGCGCCATTTCTGCACCGTTCAAACGGCCGGAAATTTGCACTTTAACACCTTCTGCATTCATTCTTATTGCAGCCGCAATAGCCATTTTAATAGCACGCCTGTAGCTGATCCTGCCCTCTATCTGACGTGCAATACTTGCAGCGACGAGATTAGCGTCCAATTCCGGTCTTTTAATCTCGAAGATGTTAATCTGAACCTCTTTATCGGTAATTTTCTTAAGCTCTTCTTTCAGCTTGTCTACCTCCTGACCGCCTTTCCCGATGATTATTCCGGGACGCGCTGTGGTGATAGTAACGGTTACAAGCTTCAAGGTACGCTCAATAATTACCCTGGAAACACTAGCTTTTGACAAACGAGCATGAACATATTTTCTGATCTTATCGTCTTCGGCGATCTTATCACCGTAGTCTTTACCGCCATACCAGTTAGATTCCCATCCTCTGATAATACCAAGGCGATTTCCGATTGGATTTGTCTTTTGTCCCATTTATCTCCTAGCTTTGTGTGTTATTATTAGCTCCAAGCACCAATGTTACATGGTTGGAACGTTTCCTTATTCTGTGAGCGCGACCCTGAGGTGCCGGACGAAGTCTTTTCAGCATACTTCCGCCATCCACACGGATCTCTTTCACAAACAGGTCTGCTTCTTCTATGCTTGCATCCTCGTTTTTAGCCTGCCAGTTAGCTATTGCAGACAACAACAGTTTTTCTAAACGACGGGATGCTTCCTTTTGATTAAATTTCAAAATAGCAAGCGCTTTTTCTACTTTTTCTCCCCTTACCAGATCCGCAACAAGACGCATCTTTCTGGGGGAAGTAGGGCAGTTATTCAACTTTGCAAACGCTAATTCCTTCTTAGCTGCTTTTATTTGCTCTGCTCTTTCTCTTTTGCGAACTCCCATAGCTTCCTATTATTTTTTTCCTTTATTTTTCGCACCGGCATGCCCTCGGAAGGATCTTGTCGGTGAAAACTCTCCTAACTTATGTCCCACCATGTTTTCTGTAACATACACAGGAACAAACTGACGACCATTATGTACAGCTATAGTCTGTCCAACAAAATCCGGTGTTATCATGGAAGCCCTGGACCAGGTTTTAATAACCGTCTTTTTCCCTGACTCTACATTTTGTTGTACTTTTTTCTCTAGACTATAGTGAACGTAAGGTCCTTTCTTTAACGAACGTGCCATCTGTAATTTCTTTTATTTCTTTCTACGTTCTACAATATACCTATTACTTGCCTTGGTGCGTGTACGGGTTTTAAATCCTTTAGCAGGAACTCCGTTTCTAGACCTAGGATGTCCTCCTGAAGCCCTTCCTTCACCACCACCCATCGGGTGATCTACCGGGTTCATAGCCACAGGTCTTGTTCTCGGTCTTCTGCCAAGCCACCTGCTTCTACCCGCTTTACCGGACACTATCAACTGATGATCGGAGTTAGACACTACCCCTACGGTAGCAAAACAAGTAGCCAGCACCAACCTGGTTTCTCCGGAAGGAAGCTTTACCGTAGCATACTTCCCTTCCCTTGCCATTAACTGAGCAAAGGCACCGGCACTACGAGCCATAACAGCTCCCTGTCCCGGACGCAGTTCTATACAAGAAATCACTGTACCCAATGGAAGATCAGATAAAGGCATTGCATTACCGATCTCAGGCGCACTACCAGGACCGGAAATTACAGTCTGACCAACTTTTAAACCGTTCTGAGCTATAACATATCGCTTTTCGTCATCACTGTATTTCAGCAAAGCGATAAACGCTGTTCTGTTCGGATCGTACTGAATAGACTCCACTGTAGCTTCAACACCAACCTTCTCTCTCTTGAAGTCTATAACACGATACTTTCTTTTGTGACCACCACCTCTCTGGCGCATGGTCATCTTTCCTTGACTGTTTCTCCCCCCGGACTTTTTTAACGGAGCGAGCAAACTCTTCTCCGGCTTATCAGTAGTAATCGCGTCAAATCCGTTTACTACTCTAAAACGCTGCCCCGGGGTTATCGGTTTTAATTTTCTAACTGACATTTTTGTCTTTTCTTATATATTACTATAAAAATCAATAGTATCTCCTTCCGCTACCTGAACAATAGCTTTTTTATAAGCATTGGTCTTACCGTATTGTATCCCGGCTTTGGTATAGCGCACACTTCTTTTCGGACCGTAATTCATTGTTCGAACTTTCTGCACGGAAACTCCGTAAGCGGACTCAATGGCATCCTTGATCTCCAGCTTATTGGCATTACCGTTAACAATGAAACCATAGCGATTGTTTATCTCGCTGTCAGCGGCCACTTTTTCCGTAATTATAGGCTTAATTAACACACTCATGGTTCATTTATTTACTTAAATTCGACTCAATTCCTTCCAAGGCACCTTCCAGAAGAACAATATTATTAGCATTAAGAACCTTGTAAGTACTTAATTCTGAGACATTTATAACCTCTGAAGCCTTTAAATTGCGTGACGACAAATATACATTTTTATTTGGCTCACCCAATACAAACAATGATTTTTTATTCTCTAACCCTAAGGCTTTCAGGACAGAAGTAAAATCTTTCGTCTTCGGGCCATCCAGTTTGAAGTCTTCCAAAACTACAATAGCTTCTTCTTTTGCTTTAATACTCAAAGCGGATTTCCTGGCAAGACGCTTCAACCCTTTGTTGAGTTTTTGCGTATAATCTTTAGGCCTTGGGCCGAAAATTCGTCCACCACCTACAAAAATGGGAGATTTTATACTACCTGCACGTGCAGTACCGGTACCTTTTTGTTTTTTAATCTTCCTTGTACTACCGGCAATCTCCCCTCTCTCCTTGGCCTTATGAGTTCCCTGACGCTGATTTGCCAGGTAACGCTTTACATCGAGATAAACAGCATGATTGTTTGGCTCTATTGCATAAACAGCATCAGAAAGGCTAACCTTTCTACCTGTTTCTTTTCCGTTTATATCTAATACTGCTACTTCCATTACTTCTGAACTATTACGTAAGCGTTCTTATGCCCGGGAACACAACCTTTAATAACTATAAGGTTTTTTTCCGGAACCACTTTCAACACTTTCAGGTTTTCAACTGTTACTCTATCAGCACCCATTCTACCGGCCATACGCATTCCTTTGAATACCCTGGCAGGATAAGATGCCGCACCTATAGATCCGGGTGCCCTGAGACGGTTATGCTGACCGTGCGTAGCTTGACCTACACCTCCAAAGCCATGTCTTTTTACAACTCCCTGGAACCCTTTTCCTTTGGATGTACCTGTTACATCGACGAATTCTCCCTCACGGAAGTGTTCGACCGTAATGGTATCTCCCAATTTAAAATCTCCTTCAAAGCCCTGGAACTCGATGACCTTTTTCTTAGGCGAAACCCCTGCTTTCTTAAAATGACCAACTTCGGCCTTAGTAGCACGTTTTTCTGCCTTGTCATCGAAACCGAGCTGAAGAGCCTCATACCCGTCAACCTCTTCGGTTCTGACTTGGGTAACTACGCAAGGACCTGCTTCAATAACGGTACAGGGAACATTCTTCCCGTTCTCGTCAAAAATGCTGGTCATGCCAATCTTTTTACCAATTAACCCAGACATACTGATTTTTAGATTTTAGATTTCAGATTTTAGATTTCAGCATTTAAACTGACCAAATAAAACCCAAACCCTCGTTATTAATTAAATTATTATTCCAAAAAATTCAGGGTCAAAAAACATATTTCAACCCTGAATATATTTTTATCTCCGTTTTTCCTTTGCGAAACGCTCCGGACATGTCTTGCATGATTTACGACCGACGATTCCGGAATTACGACTTACCCAAAACACTCTTTAACCAGTGTCCGAAAATCTAAAACCGAAGCTTGTCCATCGCAACTCTCATCACACTTTGATCTCTACTTCAACTCCACTCGGCAATTCGAGTTTCATCAGAGCATCAATAGTCTTCGATGAAGAACTGTAAATATCGAGCAATCTTTTGTAAGAGCTCAACTGAAACTGTTCTCTGGACTTTTTATTGACGTGAGGTGAACGCAAGACCGTAAAAAGCTTTTTATGCGTAGGTAACGGAATCGGACCTGTTACTACAGCTCCGGTAGTTTTTACCGTTTTAACGATCTTTTCCGCAGATTTATCTACCAGGTTATGATCGTATGATTTTAATTTTATTCTTATTTTCTGACTCATTTTCGTAAAATTTAAGCTTCAACCCCTTTTGCTTTCTTAATCACTTCTTCAGCTATATTCGCAGGAGTTTCCGCATAGTGAGAAAATTCCATAGTAGAAGTCGCCCTACCGGAAGACAACGTTCGCAGCGAAGTCACATAACCGAACATTTCGGAAAGCGGAACTACCGCCTTGATAACCTTGGCACCGGCCCTGTCGTCCATGTTATTTACCTGACCGCGACGACGGTTAAGATCTCCCACGATATCTCCCATGTTTTCTTCGGGAGTAAGAACTTCCAGCTTCATTATAGGCTCCATCAGGACAGCTTTTGCCGCTCTTGCAGCAACCTTATAACCCATCCTGGCAGCAAGTTCGAAAGAAAGAGAATCCGAATCCACAGGGTGGAAAGATCCGTCTTTAAGAACGATCTTCATAGCATCCATTTCAAACCCGGCCAAAGGACCGTTTTTCATAGCCTCCCTGAAGCCCTTCTCTACAGAAGGTACGTATTCCTTAGGAATGTTACCACCTTTAATGATGTTAACAAACTCAAGACCGGCTTTTCCTTCTTCAGCAGGTTCCATCGTAAACACAATATCCGCGAATTTACCACGTCCACCGGTTTGCTTCTTATAAACCTCCCTGTGGTCCGCAGAAGCAGTAATAGCTTCTTTGTACTCCACCTGGGGCTGACCTTGATTAACCTCTACTTTAAATTCACGTCTCAAACGATCCACGATAATATCCAGGTGAAGCTCACCCATTCCGGATATAATAGTCTGACCAGAAGCCTCATCGGTTTTAACCTGGAATGTAGGATCTTCTTCAGCCAGCTTGGAAAGCGCCATTCCCAGTTTATCCACATCTGCCTTTGTTTTAGGCTCCACGGCAATACCGATAACGGGATCAGGAAAGTCCATACTCTCCAGCACTATAGGATGTTTCTCATCGCACAGCGTATCCCCGGTTTTAATTTCCTTAAAACCAACAGCAGCTCCGATATCTCCGGCAGAAATAGACTCTATAGCATTTTGCTTGTTAGAGTGCATCTGATAAATACGGGAGATACGTTCCTTCTTACCGGAACGCGTATTCAAAACATAAGACCCGGCATCCAGTTTCCCGGAATACGCTCTAAAGAATGCCAAACGACCCACAAAAGGATCTGTTGCAATTTTAAATGCCAGGGCAGCAAAAGGCGCAGTTACTTCCGGCTTACGGGAAACTTCCTCATCAGTATCCGGATTTATTCCCACGATAGCATCTTTATCTATAGGAGAAGGCAAATATCTGCAAACAGCATCCAGCAAGAACTGAACACCTTTATTCTTAAAAGAAGAACCACACACCATAGGTATGATACTCATATCCATAACCGCAGCACGAAGTGCAGCATGAATTTCATCTTCGGTAATAGAATCTTCATCCTCAAAGAACTTCTCCATTAAAGTCTCATCGTACTCAGCAACGGCTTCGATCAACATCGCCCTGTACTCACTCACTTCCTCTTTCATATCTTCCGGGATAGCCACCACATCAAAGGTAGAACCGAAATTATCCTCATGCCATACAACAGCTCTGTTCTTAATAAGGTCTACAATACCCCTAAAATCAGCCTCCTCACCAATAGGAAGCACAATCGGCACCGCATTAGATCCTAACATCTCCTTCACCTGCTTACACACATTAAGGAAGTTAGAACCCTGGCGGTCCATTTTATTCACAAATCCCATTCTCGGGACTTTATAGTTGTCGGCAAGCCTCCAGTTAGTTTCAGACTGCGGCTCCACGCCGTCTACTGCACTAAACAAGAAAACCAATCCATCAAGAACCCTTAACGATCGGTTTACCTCCACTGTAAAGTCAACGTGACCGGGAGTATCTATAATATTAAAGTGATACGGTTTCGTATCCGGCGTAGGCTGCGCATTTTCCATCGGAAAATTCCAGGTACAGGTTGTAGCTGCCGAAGTAATGGTAATACCACGCTCCTGCTCCTGCTCCATCCAGTCCATGGTAGCTGCCCCGTCGTGCACTTCTCCTACTTTATGACTAACACCGGTATAAAACAAGATACGCTCTGTAGTCGTTGTCTTCCCCGCATCAATATGCGCGGCAATACCGATATTTCTCGTATATTTTAAATCTCTTCCCATTTCTTATCTATGTTCTTAGCAATTAAAACCTAAAGTGCGAGAATGCCTTGTTAGCTTCAGCCATTTTATGCGTATCCACTCTTTTCTTAACCGCCGCTCCTTCTTCTTTAGCAGCAGCAAGAACCTCTCCTGCTAGTTTTTGCGCCATAGACTTCTCATTCCTCTTACGGGAAAACCCGATAAGCCACTTCATAGCCATAGACACTTTTCTATCCGGTCTTATCTGCATAGGAATCTGAAAAGTCGCCCCACCTACACGACGGCTTCTAACCTCTACGTGCGGCATAACATTGGACAACGCATCCTTCCAAAGCTCCAAACCTGTTTTATCTTCGTTTTGCTTTTTCTCCTCAACGATATCAATAGCATCATAAAAAATCTTAAACGCTACCGACTTCTTACCGTCCCACATCAAATTATTCACAAAGCGGGTCACCAACTGATCGTTAAATCTTGGATCCGGTAAAAGAGGCCTTTTTTTCGCCTTTCTTTTTCTCATTTCTTTTCTTTAATTGTATTTGACCATTTTTTAATCAAAGACGGAACGCGTCTTCTACACAGCAAGGCGCTCAACACACCTCAAAACACAAAAACGACTATTTCTTATCCTTAGGTCGTTTTGCACCGTATTTGGACCTTCGTTGCGTCCTTCCTTGCACACCGGCAGTATCAAGCGCACCACGAACAATGTGATACCTTACACCCGGCAGGTCTTTTACCCTTCCACCTCTTACCAATACTATCGAGTGCTCCTGGAGGTTATGTCCTTCACCAGGGATGTATGCGTTCACCTCATTACCGTTAGTCAACCGAACACGAGCAACTTTACGCATCGCTGAGTTTGGTTTCTTAGGTGTAGTAGTGTAAACACGCGTACAAACCCCTCTTCTCTGAGGACACGAATCCAAAGCAACCGATTTACTCTTCTTGGTAATTCTGGCTCTTCCTTTTCGTACTAATTGTGAAATCGTTGGCATAATTTACTTTACGATAAATGTTTTAAATTAAATAAAGCCCCTTTTTAAGAGGGTGGCAAAGGTAGAAATATTTTCCAATAATTCAAATCATAAACAATTAATTTTCTTTAAAGTAGCTTCATTTTACATTTTTTTTTAAAAGCCAACACAGAAGGCAACAAGGGCAAACTATCACAATACCCTGTTTATTAACAACACCAATCACACCCCGGTAAAACTCCAAAAAAAACGACTATAACATCCGTTAAAAAAAACCGCCCCAACTCCTCAAAAGCTATAAACTTTCACAGTCACCTTCTTTTTTACAAAAAATTCACAATAACCGTTTACTTTTCCTATTAAATAAACAGAAATTAACACATTAACTAAAATAAGTTATTTTTACAATATCTGCTATTATACTGGTATTTTAATGAAAAACCATCAACACCAACAAGGTGATAACACTAAAAATTATGTAATTTATGTTAAAATATTAACGTTAAACTCGAGACACATGACATCTGCATCTGTTAATAAATTGTTACCGTTAGGTTTTTTCCACATATTTGGGGCACTAATTCAAAATAACTTTCAAAACATGAGAACAAAATTAAGCGGAATCTTGACGCTGTTTTTAGCGTTAATGGTGCAAATTGGTCTTGCACAGGAACAAGCGGTTTCCGGTACGGTTACGGATACGGGGGGTATGCCGTTGCCTGGAGCGAATGTTATTATAAAAGGAACAAGCACCGGAACCCAGACTGACTTTGATGGTAACTTCACCATCAATGTAAGTGAAGGGGAGACTTTGCAGGTTTCTTATATAGGAATGAAAACTGCTGAGGTTACTGTTGGTTCTTCCTCTACTATTAGTATACAATTGGAGGAGGACGCTCAGGCCCTGGAAGAAGTTGTGGTTACGGCCCTTGGTATTAAAAGGGAAAAGAAATCTCTGGGATATGCTTCACAAGAAGTAAGCGGAGAAAAACTCGCTCAAGTTCCAGTTGCAAACATGAGTGACGCCTTAACTGGTACTGTTGCCGGACTGAGCATAACACAATCCGGAACTATGGGAGGTTCTACTAACATAGTACTGAGAGGTGTGAGTTCACTAGTAGGTAATAATCAGGCTCTGATTGTTATTGACGGAACACCCATCAATAACGAAACTTTTAACCAAAATGGAATCGGCGCTGGGCGTGGAGGTTATGACTATGGCAATGGTCTTTCCGATGTCAACCCAAATGATATTGAAGATGTCAACGTGTTAAAAGGTGCTGCTGCGACTGCCTTATATGGTTCAAGAGGTATGAATGGGGTTATCATGATTACCACGAAAAAAGGTAGGGCTAATGAAAAAATTGGGGTTCAGTTTAATAGTGCCATTACTGTAGGGTCAGTTAATAAAAAAACTCTGCCTAAATATCAAAATCAATACGGTGGTGGTTATGGGGGATCTTCTTTCTACGAAGTAACAGATAATGGACCAGATATTAACGGCGACGGTATCATTGACGATAACATTGTTTACACATATGATGACGCCTCTTTCGGCTCCAGATTTGACCCCAACAAACTGGTATACAACTGGGACTCCCAGTATCCGCAATTACCCGGTTATCTTCAGCCAACTCCTTTTGTCGCCGGGGCCTCAACACCAAACGATATTTGGGGGACTGCTACTACTTATATGAATTCCGTTTCTTTTAGCGGAGGTGACGATAAGGGCACGTTCAGAATGGCATATACTAATTTCCTGCAAGAAGGTGCGCTTCGAAATAGTGATATCACAAGGAATACCATTGACTTCTCAGCAACTTATAATCTTACAGAGAAGTTAAGTGCATTCGGAAATATAACTTATACAAATACTAAGGGACAAGGACGTGTTTATACCGGATATGAGGGCAGGAATCCTATGCAGGGATTCAGACAGTGGTGGAATACTTCTGTAGATATGGCTAAGCAAAAAGAAGCTTATTTAGCTACTGGACAAAACATGACATGGAACCTTACGGATTGGGAGTCCCGAAACGTTGGGTACGCCGACAACTATTATTTTGGTCGTGATAATAATTACCAATCGGATAGAAAGAATCGTTTCTTCGGTAATTTTGGATTGAATTACGAGATCAATGACTGGATGAGTTTAATGGGAAGATTTACTTTCGATACATTTAACGAGTTGAGGGAAGAAAGAGTGGCAGCAGGTTCGTCTTCCGGGATTGGTAGAACTAGCCACGCAGGTGCTGGAGAATATTATTTCATGAACCATACCGTAAGCGAATACAATTATGATATGATTCTTAATATAAATAAAGATCTCAGCGAGGATTTTAATCTGAATGCTAATGTCGGCTGGAACTTAAGAGTGAACAAGAGATACGGAAATAGTGCCCAAACCAATGGGGGACTTAAAGTTCCTGGCTTGTACTCCATTACGAATACTGCCAATCCTTTAACAGAAGAGGATATGTTGGATCTCAACATAAACAAAAAAGTAGATGGCTTTTTTGGACAATTCAATTTAGGATGGCGTAATATGCTTTATTTAGGTGGATCTCTCAGAACTGACAGGTCGTCTGCACTTCCGGTTAAAAATAACAGATATTGGTATCCTTCCGGGTCGGTGAGTTTTGTGTTCTCTGAACTTTTAGATTCCAGAGAAACCATCAATTTTGGTAAATTTAGATTTAACTATGCACGTGTAGGTAATGATACAGATCCTTACCAACTTATGAACACATTTGCCTTTGATCCAAGTTTTAACGGAGCCTATAGCGCATCTGCTCCCGCTACTTCAAATAACCCTAATTTGAAATCAGAGACTATGGAAGAGTTCGAGGCTGGACTCGAAATGAACTTCTTTGCTAGCAGATTAAGCTTTGATCTTTCCGTGTATCAGCGCAAAACTTTTGATCTTATTACTAATACTGCAGTTTCAGGTTCCAGCGGGTTCACAGGTGTTTGGGTGAACTCGGGAGACATCGAGAACAAAGGTATTGAAGCCAGAGTTACAGTAGTTCCGATACAGTCTCAAGATTTCAGATGGGAAATGACAGCTAACTGGGCTAAAAATGAGAATAAAGTGACAAGAATATTCGGTGATAACGAATTCCTTCTGTTAGGTTCGATGTGGAATACAACTGTTGGGGCTCAAGTTGGAGAATCTACCGGAACCATCCGAGGTTATGATTTCGTTTACGACGAAGCTACCGGGCAAAAAGTTGTTGGAGCGGATGGAAAGTACCTAGTGGATACTTCTAATTCGCAAGCAGTAATTGGAGATGCTAATCCGGACTGGATTGCAGGTTTAAATAACTCCTTTACTTACAAAAATTTGAATCTAAGCTTTTTGATTGATATTAAGCATGGCGGAGATGTCTATTCACAAGATATGGCGTTTGGTTTAGCTACAGGTTTATATCCGGAAACGGCCGGTCTTAACGAATTGGGTAATCCAAAAAGAGACCCTGTTTCCGCAGATGGTGGAGTTCTTCTCCCCGGCGTTAAAGGAGATGGAACCCCAAATGATATAAGAGCGGATTATTCTACTTATTATAATCCTGATGGCTATTACGGAGGTTCAGGCGGTATAGGCGCTCCGGAAAAAATGCATGTATATGATGCTTCTTACGTTAAGTTAAGGAATATATCTTTGTCTTACAATATGCCCAAAGATATCTTTGGAGAGAAGTCACCAATTGACAATATGACTCTCTCCCTTATAGGGAGAAACCTATGGATTATTCATAAGAATTTACCGTATGCTGATCCTGAGTCCGGAATGTCTGCTGGAAACATAATGGGATTCCAGAATGGGTCACATCCGAGCTTTAAAGAAATAGGAGCTAGTCTGAAAATTGAATTCTAAAAACGAGAAAGACAATGAAAAAAATAATATTCATATTAACGTCAGCTTTGGTGATATCCGCTTGTTCGGATGATGATTATGCCAGGCTGAATGAAGATCCAAAAAATCCGATATCTGTTCCTGGTAGCTTTCTTTTCACCAGTGGTGTCAAGTCGCTGTTTGATCAAATGGGATCTACAAGTGTAAATAATAATATCTTTAGGCTGGTCGCTCAACAGTGGACGGAAACCCAGTATGTGACAGAGACTAATTATGATATTAAGAACAGATCTATACCTTCTGCTCATTGGAATAATATTTATGCTGCATTATATGATTTGCAGCAGGCCAAAATATCTGTCCAGGAAGATCCCGATCTGTTAGATGGTGTAAAAGCAAATCAATCTTCTATAATTACTATAGTTGAGGTTTACGCCTGGCAACAAATGGTAGATACTTTTGGAGATATACCTTACACAGAAGCTCTTCAAGGTACAGAAAACACTGTTGCCGCCTATGATGATGCAGCTACTATTTACGAGGATTTATTGACACGCATCACCGAGGCATATAATAATTTCGACATCGGGTCTGAAGGTTTAGATAACGATTTTATCTATGATGGAGATATCAATCAATGGCAAAAACTGGCAGCGTCGGTTAAATTTAAACTCGCTATGCGGCTTGCAGATGCAAATCCATCGCTATCCCAGCAACATGCAAACCAAGCTATAGGTTGGGGACTAATAGCATCAAACAGTGATAATTTTACACTCCCTTACGAGCCTAATAATACTAATGCTCATCCCCTATATGCTGATTTGGTACTAAGTGGTAGACAAGATTTTGTTCCTGCAGATACTTTTGTTGATTACTTAAACAATTTGGAAGATCCGCGTAGATCTGTATTTTTAGATGACAACCTAGGGGAAAACACTTATGTTGGAGGTGTGTATGGAGCTCTTAATAATTATGCCAATTTCACACATATTGGGGAAGTATTTTATGAGCCTGATTTATCTGGAAATTTATTAGATTTTGCTGAAATTTCTTTCTTACTTGCTGAAGCTGCGGAAAGAGGTGGTTATAGCGTTGCGGAAAGCGCAGAAGAATATTATACTCAGGGCGTTACGGCAAGTATGGAATATTGGGGCTTGAGTTCGGCCGAAATTGATGCCTATCTTGCTAGACCGGAAGTTGACTATGCTACTGCATCAGGTACATGGCAAGAAAAAATTGGTATGCAATTCTGGATAGCCATGTACAACAGAGGTTTTGAAGCCTGGAATGTTTGGAGAAAATTTAGTTCTCCGGAGTTGAGGTTACCGGCGGCTACTGGCAACCCTATTCCTTTAAGGTTTACTTATCCCAATAGGGAGTATACGCTTAATGAAGCCAACGTTTCTGCCGCTGCTTCTGCCATCGGAGGAGATGAACAACAAACTCCTATTTTCTGGGATGTAAATTAATTATATTATTAAATAGCACTAAACGCTCTTTTGGATATCCAAAAGAGCGTTTTTTTATTACCAAAATGAATTAAGGGAAGAACAATCATTTATTTTTATTAAATTTATATGGGGCTTATTTTATTTACTGAAAAACAAAAATGTCCCAAAAAAATCGACACAAGCCCTGAGTGTCATTAAATGTTCAGGATAAATATTAAGTAAAATCTTTAGTCATGTTAAAAAAGATCTTAACCCTAAACGGCGTAAAAAAATTAAGCCAGAAAGAACAGGAATTAATTAAAGGTGGCTATGCCTGCAAACTAGAATCCGATGGTACATATTCCTGTCCAAACGGCACATATTGTGATTGGGACAGTATGCGTTGCCTGCAATCTTAGAATAATCTTCACATCTGAAGCAAAAGATTATTTATTTCATTTTTCCATTACCCACGATAGTCTCCGGAATAAAAGAGGATCATATCATACATCCGTAACCGGATAAAATTATCTGTTCGCTATGGTGGGTTTTATTACCATTGTAAAAAGCAAGGTTAAAATTTAAAATCCTTCTCAACTATATAAAACGAGAGCAACATCTCCCGGTCAGAGAACATTATTAGCCATACAAAACCGTAAGCTGTCCTAATATACAGTCTTTATAAACTTTACTTGTTAAATCCACCACAGTTGGTGTAACAAAATGTGATTTAGAAGCGTCACGTATGTTATAGCCTTCGGCAGCTTTTACAGATAATTTACAAAAATGTGGGGCAGCAATTATGAAACACCATTTTGGAAACTCCTCAGAGAGGAGCACAACGTATTGGCCTGTCATGGATGTGCAGTGGGCTGCGAAGTCAGAGACATTCAGAGCGTTGCAAACTCCTTCGCAGAGCCTGTAACACTTTGTAGAGCGGGGCATTATAGTAACATTCATTTGATTTCTGTACCATAATTTACAATATTGATGCCTTACTTCGTGATGCCAAAACCCGATTGGCTTATAAATAAAAAACCACCTCGTGAAAGGTGGTTTTTTACTATTCTGAGAGAGGAATTATTTTAAAGTGAAGCTTGATAAAACCACACCAAACATATTTGAGTATTTCTCATACTTACTACTTTCACTAGATAATGTAAGAACATACACCTTTCCATTTTTGATATAATAGTGCTGTACAAAAGTTAAAGGAATATTATTTTGGGTTAATTTAAACTTCAATTTTAAGCAGTCCGAACCATCAACGTTTGATTTTTTCTTTTCTATCAATTTACCCACATTACTAATTTCAGATGTGGTTTTAATAACAAAATCATCAAAACTATTAGTTGGCGCAGGCTGAGTTGCCAGATTGATATTCTCAATAAAGGTGTCATTAGCATTTTCTGCTTTGGTTTTCAAAATAAAAACCGTGTTATTTTGCCCACTTTCGTCGAGCACTAAATTTTCAGGATATTTTACCTTGAATTCTTTCCTGTCTAATTCTTCGATAGATACCTGTGACTCGCAACTAAAGCAAGAAAAAAACAATAAAATTTTTAAAAATATAACTCTCATAAACTATCTTAATTTTTAATAATTGTGACACATTGAAATACAAAGATAAGTGCATAAATAACATACGTCATCCAAAACCCGTACCATTTATACAGTAGTGTATCAGGTTGATTATTATTGATAAAATCATTAAATAAAATTGCAATCTTAGGCATAACGTAAAACACAATAAGCACTGCACTAAAACCAAATAAGATAAAGAACAGTTTATTTGGTATGGATAGCCCAAAAGGGTTAATAAAATGAACTATTAACAAGCTTAGAATATAGAAGCCCAACAGCACTTTCAATGTGTTATTTAACTTGAGTTTTTGTGTCAAAAATGAAAACAAAAGCAAGTTAACCGACGCAAAAAATAATATATAAAACAACTTCATTTTATTTATTTTAATCTATTTACGTTTTTTTCTAGAACCATAAATTCTCTGTTTAGTATTAGTTATTTCAAACCCTATTTTTAATCCAGCACCTAATCCAATATGAGCTTTTCCAGTTGCCTCAAATTCATTAGTGTTAGAATCAAAAGTAGCTGCGCCTCTACCTCCTATATGAGCACTACCTGCTGAGCCACCAATTGTGATACCAATTTGAACGCCAAAAATGGAAACACTAGGTGTAACCTCACCCTTTAAAGCATAAGCACCTGCATTTGCCCCTAATTCAGCTCCATACTTTCCTTCGCCACCTGTATAGAGTCCTGCGTCTCCGCTGACTTCAGCAGAAAAAGCACTACCTTCAGCTCCTACAGCTATATTGTTGTCTTCTGTTCCTAATCTAGCACCCGCATCAGCAGACACACCATATACACTAGCACTTCCGTGAGCACCACCAGCTTCAGTATAACCATCATATCCTGCGCTAAAACCAGATATACTACCGTTAATCTTACCACTTGATACAGAGACCTTAAAAGGAGTAGAAGATATTTCTAAATTGTCTGATGATAATAAAAAGCACATCTATATTCTGTTAGATGCGCTTATTAGAGATTTTAAAACTAAAGAAGCTTACGCATAAAAAAGCACAACTTAAAGCTGTGGTTTCTTAATCATGGTTTTTATTTTTTCTTGTGTTAAATATATGTCCTTGTAATTTTCAACCACATAAATGTTAACATCTTCAAAACTCGATGCTATTTTCTGGATAATCAACTTAACTTTATTCCAATCTGCCCCTCCCAAGCCTGCGCCTATCCGTGGTAATGCAACATGATAAATCTTTTTTCTCACACATAATTCTAGCATATTGTTAAGAGATTTTTCTATAGCTTTATAGTCTGCTTTTGTTCTCCAAGTTTTTTGAGTGCCTAAATTAAAAACAACACCATCTTCATAATCATAAGCAAATACATCTCCTAGATTAAAGTCATTTTGCCCGCATAAAGCTTTATAAGCATCATACATTTTAGGGAACTTGCTTTTAAATTGAAGCGCAATACCTTTTCCCATTGCTCCAGCACAATTGCATCCGTGGGCATAATTTGATACTCCTTCTAATTTAAAAATATTACCAAAATCTATAAACCTAATCATTATGTAATTTCCAAACTTTATTAAATTCTTCTTCTGCAATATAATCAAGCTTATCAATTTCTAAATCGGAAAGCTTTTGGTCATAAAGAATACTATTTCCCTTAATTGGTTTATCATCTGAGAGAAATGTATATTCTCCCAGATGATTTATTTCAATTTGCCTAACAGCATAATCATTTAAAAAATGTAAGTAATAAAGAATGTTTTCTTCTTCCCACTTTTTCTTTATATAAGTTTCTTTGTTAAAATCCTGATTTACCTCCACTTATAATCCTCTTTGAAATATTTAAACTTGATGTGTTATTTATTAAATAAATATGGTTGTTAGTTTGTATAACTTTTAATCCTTTTGTTTCAATTTGTATAAAATGTTGAAGTTTTCTACCGTTCCATGGGACTCCAAAGAGCCTTCTAGAAACCAGGCTCTCCAAAAATCGAAAAAATATATCTACGACTTTATCGATATGTGTCTACAGGATTTTAAAACACAGGTAGCCTCTAAATAACAAAACCACCTCAATGGGCGGTTTTGTTTTTATCTATACTGATATTGGTCAAGTTTGCATCGTCAATGTGATATTCTATATGCCTAAACTCCTCTCTAATATCCCAAATAATTTCTTCAATTCCCTCCTTACAACTCTCGTTCAGTAGCTTAGGAACATACTTACTATAAATTTTATCTACTGATTCTTTTATATCCGCAAGTGCATGGACAAAGGAATTTAAACTGTCTTCTTTAAAAACCTTATCATTTTTCAACTTCGGATACAGTTCGTCATTAAATATGTTTTCCATCTTAAAAGTCTATTTTATGCTTTCTCATAAAGATTTCTATTTCTTTAACCTGCTTTTCAAAGGTCTTTATTTCCCGCTCTGCGAAGTTTGCAATTTCGCTGCTCAAACCTTCACTGAAAAGAAAAAAACGAAAAACGCCTCTCTGAGGTGTATCCCAGTTTCTCACAAGTCTTACTTCATTTATTTCCGCAATGACCTGGTCAATCAAAAGGCTTTAAACAAGTTATAAAAATGTCGTTCAACATCATTTTGGAAGCTCCTCAGAGAGGAGCGCAACGTATTGCCCTGTCATTGATGTGCAGCAGGCTGCGAAGTCGAAGACATTCGCAGAGCATACAAACACTTCGAAGAGCGGGTTGGTTTTAATGTTTAATATAATTTACTCATCGTTCTCTAACTTTAAAAGATGTTCCTTAAGGTATCGTATCGAACTTTTTTTAGGAAAATCATCTTTTGAAAAGCTATCAACTAATTCTGTGTTTTTTATTAATCTTAAACTCATTCTTTCTCCTAATATGCTTTCAAGAACAATATCCGTAGCCATATATTTATCATTAGAATTCAGTTTACTAATACCATTAGCCCTAATAACTATATCATATGTCCCATCTGAAAATTTAATTAAAACATATTCCCATGTACTTGCGTCAATAATCCTCTTTATATTATCTTGATCTTCAATCGAAAATTTAAAATCCCAGTTTTTAGCCGGTTTATGAGACAAGAATTCCCAACCCACTAAACTTGGTGATTGTTTTATTATTTTTTCTGATTCTTCAAGCAATTCAATATCCCCACCAGGAGAAATTATCAGCATATTTTCTTTTGCTTCTCCTTCCCTTATTTCCCATTCAAAGTCTCCAAGAGATAATATTTTTTCGTTTAAAGAATTAATTAAATTATTGTTTATATTTTCGGGAATAAGATTATTTTGATTTTCTATAAACCAATCCCAAAATCTTTTAATCTTATCAAAGTTTAATCCCATTTTAGCTTCCGTTTCCATATTTTTTTTCCAACTCTTTCATTTTTTCAGGAGTTCTTTCATTTCTTTTATTATCCAAATTCTCTATACCTTTATGCTGATCTATTGCCTTTTGTTCTTTATATGCTCCCTCACCAGGTTTTGTTGGATCATAAGTATCAATTACTTTGCCTTTAGTTCTATCTCTTCCATCTTTAGCCCCTCTTTGTCTAGCACTTAGACTTTTTTGTTTAGTACGCCCAATGTACGGTTTTCCTGACTTGGTTGCATTTCCAGGAACTTTATATATTTTCCCTGTCTGTTTTCCTCCAGTTGCTGCAGCACCACCTATTGTAACTCCCAATTCAACAGTTGCTGCTCCCTTTTCTTTTGCGCTTCCATGCACCAAATCTTTTGTTGCATCAACAATTACCTCAACTGTCCCTGTTGCCGCATCGACTACTGTCCCAATAGGATCCTCAATCAAGCTTCTTAAAGCAGAATCAACATTTTCTACCGTTTCGGTAAGTTTCTCCGTTCTCTCTTCCATAACTTCTTGTGGAGTAAACATGGAAAGAGAAGCGTCGGTTTTAAAAACAGTTTCAGCAGCCCCAAAAATAAAGTCATTTATTTGATACCAAATGTCCGGCTCTTCATTTATTACATCAGGATTATTAATGGGCTTTCCTTCTAACCCTTCAAGTTCAATCTTCCACACAGGATTGTTATGTGCAAATTGATAAGTAGATATGGACATATAGTCCTCGCTGACTGGATCAACCCCAAAGAACCTCCCAATCTCCGGCATATAGTTTCTATGCCTAAAACTCAGCCAGTTTAACCCGAGTTCTTTATTGATTTCTTGACCGAGGTACGTTTGGTAGTTATTTTCCGGGCCATTGATGTGATTATTGTACCCTTTATGTTCCAGCCCAAAAGGATATGTATTTCGTTCTTGTAAAATCTCCGTACTTGGATTTATAGAACCATTTCCATCAAGGTCCGAATATGAGAGCCTTATCGAACCGAGATGGTCTTTATATTGATATACATACCGATAAGCACTACCTTCGGACTCTACATAACCTTCGGGTGTACTGAATTGGCGCAGTTGCCCATTCTCATAGATGTACTTCCCCGCATACTCCGTATTTATCACAGAACTTCCCTGGGTAACCGTTTTCTTTAACTTGACTCCCAAAGCATCGTAAATATAAGCAATTTTATTGCTCCCGAAACTGACCTGGCTAGGAAGGTTTAAGTGATTGTAAGTAATACCTGTAACCCCCTTGTTCTTATCCCTTGTCATATTACCGTTGGCATCCCGGGCATAATCATTGTCCGTATTACTGCCATCTTTAAAGCCATAGGTTTTATTGCCTGTATCAGTCACCTTGACCAAAAAATTACCTCCGTTGTGGTAAGTGTAGGTCAGCTTGTCTATTTCTCCAAAATGGTCCGCATTGCTTTGATCAGGGTTGGCTACAAGATGACCGTTACGGGTCAGCTTGGTAATATTCCCGTTCTGGTCATAGGCAATATCCTTTACCGTATAACGGTCCGTTTGCCCGCTACCGTTAAACTTCCCGGAGGTGATACGGTTCAGCGCATCATAGGTATACGCATAACGTCGCATGGTATTGTCATTGCTTGTCCTCCAGTACGTCTCCGCTATATTACCGTTAAACAATGGGGTTACTGTTCCGCTTCGGCTCTTGTTATAATTGATCTGGAAGTTAAACAACTTACCGGCAGGATTGTCCACATCATTAATCCCCGTAAGCCAGCCTCGTACATTATAGGCATAGTTGACTTCCTGTAAAGGTTTACTTGGAGTATTGCCTACCTTCTTCGCCTTTAACTGCCCCAGGTCATCATATACATTTTCTGCTATGAGTTCTTCCGCCTGGTTTCCGATCTTCTGCGTATGGGTGAGCAACCGTCCTGCATGATCGTATGTAAACTTGTCCACTGTAACTATGGCAGCATTGCTACCTTTAGTATGGGTGGTTTTGCTTTCCAGTACCTTACCAACAAAATCCAGCCTGTTTTCCACAATGTCCGTAGTATTCAGGTACGGGTTCTTTGTAGCCGTGTAAATAAGCAACCCCCGGGAGTTATACGCATGTATCGTGGTGATCCAATGGCTTGTACCTAAAACCCGCACCTTACTTCCTGTGGCCAGGGTCTTGGTCCTGCTATCCACGGTTTGTCCCAATACCTCGGTAGGTACCGTTAATCCGGCCAGGTCAAATGTATAGTCGTCGTAATAGTTGATGGTAAATACCTGGTATATCCCCGTAGGCGGGCTCACATTGGTATAGTAAACATCCGTGCCTTTTATATTCGTAGGAGAGGCAGGGGATTGGATACGGGTCTCATACTTCTTTGCAGCCCTGTTGAAAATTGCCTGAAGTTCACCCCTGCTTTGGCTATGGCTTGTCTGACCAGTATATATTACTCTGCCAAAAGCATCATATTTGGTAAAAAGCCATTTTTTCTGAGCCTTTAATATCGAATCCTGCGTCATTACCGGTTGGTCCAGGGTGTTATACACGATATATTCCCACCACTTACCCGGGACCTTCTTTTCTATCAAACGGTTCCTGCCGTCATATTTGTACTGGTAGCACAACTCGTTGAGCTCTGCGGTCGATATCCCGTCAGAAATATTGACTTTAGGAGGGATCACATACGTCAGGTTCCCATAATCATCATAAACATAGAAGGTATTATGCTGGCTGCCATTATTGTACGTCCTTTTGAGCACCACCCGGCCCTGTTTGTCCTTGAATTCTTCGGTGGTATGGTCTTTCGTTGTCCCGCTGTGGTTCTCATCCCGGGTAATGGTCTTGTACAGTTGCCCGGCGCCGTAGTGCTTGTTTGCAACTGCTTCCAGTTTGGGAGCTTCCGGATCGCCATTCACAAAGGAAACCTTAAACAACCGTACTTCGGTGGCCGTATTGGTATCATAACCAAACTCGATCTCATGACCATTCCCTAACTTCCAATCCTTACCGGGGGCGGCCTGCTTTTCTACCCGGTTCAATGGCGATGCTTCAAACTGCTTCCGGGAATAGGCATTGGCCTGGGAGGTATTCATTCCTGTAAAATCTGAGCCATACCGATCCAGGTAGTACGTCGCGGTACCGCCGGCCATATCTCCTGTACGGAACGTACCGTAACCACTCTGGGCGGGATCGGGTACAAAGGGCAAATAATCTTTGTCCTGCCGGCCAACGGCATCATAGCCGATATGACGAATTACATCGTGCATACCCGGAGACTGGCGAATGGAAACTTCCTGTTTGGGACGCCCCAAACCGTCGTAATACACTACGGATTCCAAAACATCCGCGTTTTTCTCAATCCCACCAGAAGCGGTCATTTCCTTTTGATAGGTACGGGTATAGATATAGTTCTCGTTGCTCAGGGTAACGGCCTTATAGTTTTCATCCGGGCAGCCATTGGTATCGCCGTAAACATCCGGGCAGTTATCCCCGGCCCGCTCTACATAACCAGCCGGTTTGGTACAGGACACTTTCGTATCCGAAGGATCCCCGAAACCATCTCCATCAGAATCCGCATACCAGGTTTTCTCCTGGGTTACCGTATAGTTTATCGTACGCGCGGTACTCCAGCAACCCGAGCTGTTGTGACGAGCCCTGAGATAATACACGGTGCCACTGGTCCGGGTGATGCTCGCAGACGAATTAGAGGTACTGGTGCCCCCGGCACTGCTCTGCCAGTACCAGGTGATCCCGCCGGGAGGGGTGCCACGGGTTAAAACCGTATTGCCACAATTATTCTTTATCGATGGTAATGGCGGTACATTTAAAAGATCGTTCGGAATGGTTACATGTACGGCACCTGATCCTTCACTCCATATACCATCGCTGTTTCTTGCCTTGATATAATAAACGCCACTGCCCTGCTGCGCTGTATAGGTACTGCCGGAACCCAGGTTGGTACTGGTACCATTGCCATTCTTGCCCTGCCAGTACCAGGTGACGCCACTGGGAGGGGTGCCGTTACGGGAAAGTGTCGCTTTAGCACAATCCGTATTCGTAATCGTTGGATTTGCAGGTATTCTTGGCGGCACATCGGTTATATTAACTGCCAAAGTAAGTGTTCCCGTAGAGGACGAATTGAAAGATACCCTCCCGTTACTGATATCTCCGTCCCACCGGATGGTAGCACTGGTTTTATCCGAGCTTTGTATGGTCCCTCCCTGTACACCCCATTGGGCATCCGAAGGTCCGCTTGCCCCCATGAGCAGGTACGTAGAAGTACTTTTATAAGAAACCAGCGCCGGGCCCTTCACATAAGAGCGTTGTCCGAATACCGGGAAAACACAGAAAAAAGCGATACTAAAGAAATATAGTAAAATCGTATTGTTTTTCATCACACGCATGGATTAGGCTGGTTAATTTTTATAACGGTATTTGTATTCTTTTAAAATATGCCCGTTCACATCCACAACTTTTTCCAACCTGTTGGACGGGTCATATTTGTATATTTCCCGGATACCACCGGGAGGTGTAATACTGGTTACCCCGATCAACGGATCGTAAGTATAGGTGGTAATCTGAAAACCGGACAAGGCGCTGTTTGTTCTGAAATTATCCAAAGCGGTAATAAGATCCTGTTCAGACACCGTCGTCCCGTTAGTAGCATCGGCATTGGATTTACTGACAATACCGGAGATATACGGGGAAACCTGGCTATAAGTAGCTCCTTCTATTTTTGCTATGGGATGACTTTGATTATATCCCCATACGATAGCCGTAGGTTTCAAACCTTTTTCACTGTATTGCAGGAGTTTCCCTTTGGAATCATACTTGTCATAGGTTATCTCCAGGTATGTATCCGCACTATGGTTATCATATGACAACACGGAATACGGTAAAGGAAGCCCTGCCGTTTTACTGTTTGCCTCCGATGTACTTACCGGGTATTGTGTTTCCACTTTGGATATAGTTTTCGCTACACCGTCAACGGTCTTTTTAACCTCGGTTACTACCGGAACACCCACCATGTTCTTATCTTTCAGGTATTGGTTACCCTGTTCCTGGGCATACTTGTAATTTGTGGTGGTTTTCCCCCCATCGGATAATTCCGTAACCTGCGAGGTCAGTTGTTTGTGGTGTGGGCTGTTATAATTATAATCTATTGTTGTTTTTACAGTTTTATCGTTGAGGACCTCATTTGTCGTTGTTTTTGCCAGGTTGTAATCGTGAGAGATAAATTTGTACTGAAGTAACTCTACGAACATCCCTAGTTTTTCCGGGGGCAGGTATGTAATATAGTATCCCGTCGACTGGCCGTAGCATGGGTTATACCCCGTACCTTGTTTGGTGATATCTTCCTCGGTACAGTTATAGGTGAGTTTAGTCATCCTCTGGTAGCTTCCATTCGCAATTCCAATAATATTATTTATTTCTTCTTTATTGCTTTCAATATACTTATATTCATTGATCGTTTCTTTGATTACACTAAGGGTATTCCCTGTTTTTTTCAGGACTTCTTCTTTTTTTACAAATCCTTTATTCCAACCCTGATTTGTAAAGTTTCCGCCACGGTAATTACCATTGCCGAACAGGCTGGAAGCAATAGGGTCAATATCTACAATATATTCCGTAAACTTCCCGCCATTTTCAAAATCCGTCCCCCCTGTACTTTTTGTAACATATTGGTAGCTCACGTTCTGGGTTTCATTTCCAAATAACGGGATCAGGCTGTTGGAATGTACACTGATATACCGGTACGGCGTATATTTGAAGAATGTAGGATTTGCCTCGGGGGGAGGACAATAATGCACCCCTTCGGAATAATTCCACAGCACCGGCTCATCATAATACGAGACCCCGGAGGATCGGGAAAGTTCATCTTTATGTGCATAATGCCATTTGGTAATTACAGGGGCGGAAGAACCACCGGCATAATCCTCTACTTTTTCAACCCTATTGCCTCCAATCGGAATATTGGCATAGTAAACATCATCCGGCGTATCTATATATGTAAAACTCATTCCGCCTCCGTGGCACATTCGCAATACCTCTAGAGACACTTCGTATTCCGTCGCTGCTTCTACATCTACATAAAATATATTTTCTCCCCCGGGGTAAAAAAAAGTATTTGTTGCGTTGCCATAGCCCAGTGAATTTAATACCTTCAGATCTTCATATTGCCCCGTAGAGAGGTTTTTAACTTTCAGATATACCCGGACCTGGTGAGTATTGCTTGTACAATCCTCCTCGTTAAAACTTGCACCTCCGATAAATTTTATCTGTTGATTCTTGCCAGAGTAAAATGTTGTACTCTCGGTTTTAGTCCATGTGGACTGGTCTGTAAATACGGAGAGAGATTTGCTTTTTGAAGGTGCGACATCTGTTTTTTCTCCCCATTTGGTATGAGGTTCGTAGTGTATTTTCGTATAGCCTTTTGTCGGGTAGACTATTTTAGACAATAATCCCGTTTGAGATAATTCTTCGTCGAGTTCCCTGTTGGCGAATGAAAAATTGATATTATCCAGAATAAGATTTTCCACCTTGCTGATTAAATGGTTATTTTGGGTAGCGCCATTGTAATAACCCCAGAAATCCTGGGCATTGGAAAGTCTTTTGGGCAAAAGTTCGGGATTAATATATTCGAATGCATGTGTTTTCTGAGAAGTCGTAGAAGAAACCTTTTCCAGGAAAACCCTGTTATTCGGTGTTACCAGGTAATCCAGTTTATAAGAATCTACTTTAGTATTTCCATACAAGGCCACCTCATCCAAAAAATTCCCTCTGTTTTCGATATCACTGAATTTAGTTGCATAATTAAACTCAATGCGTTTCTGGTTTATATTGTTACGGATACTTTTAATTCTGTAGGTATCATACCTGACAAGATTTGATCTTGCGTGGAATCCGGCTATCCCACCTAAGGGCAGTTCTCCCGCATCTGCATTACAGTTGAAATTATAACTTTGTAAGAAAAAATTATACACATCCGATTTGTGGGAAGTGTATGAGGACCCTGCCGGTTCATAGTCGAAATACACTGTGTTATTTTTGGTGTCCACTATACGCGTTAGGAAAAATGCCGAGGAAAGTGAGATATCCGGCATATTCCGTCCACCACCATGTACCCGGTTGGTGCTTGTTTCTATAAGTTCAAAATAATACTTAATCCCATCCGGGGCCGTGATCAAAAAACCGGTCTGGAGATCCGGGGTGGTGATTGTATGTATTTTAAAATCCGTTTTTTTCTCCTGTAACCATCCCGTACCACCTATTTTTTTTACAAAGGAATTGGAAAAACCTCCCGGTATATTGACCCGGAATAAATCTTTCTCGGTATCCCACATATCCCGTAAACCAGCATTTTCATAGAAATTTAACCGTAAAGCAGGATACCCCCCGTTATTGGGATCCGGAGTATTGTCATTCTGCCATTTAATATCACCGCCGGACAATCCATCTTCCTTATCCCTTACAATTTTTGATATTATACCATGGGCACTCAGGCTCCATCCCAGCCCTACAACCGGATTATATTCATCCACTTTGATGCCGTTACTAGAATATTGTAAGGAAACAGGAAATTTGATATCTCCTATGGTATATTCATATAAAGGAATACTGTGAGACATGGTCCCGGTATATTCGCCGATATTTATATTACCATAGGTTCCCAGGTTATAGGTATCTGGTGAAGAGGGGTATACTTTGGGCATATAGTCCCCCGATTCCTGGGCACCGGAGAGCATATAAAACATCAAATGAAACAAGAGTAAATGTTTTTTCACAATTCGTTTGTTTAACAGGTTAATGAATAATTAGCACACATAAAGATGTAGATAGACTACTACATCTTTACAATGTATTCTATAGTCTAAACGGGTTTTTATATCCGTACACACTATACAAAAATAAAAACCATGCCTGTCCAGGTAAAGGTTTATTTTTTATTATTAAGGGGGGGCCTGATAATCTTCAGGCTTTATTTTAGGGGGGGGGGTAAATAACAAGTAATTTTATTTCACCGGCCTTTGAATTTCGTTTATAATTTGTTCTGATATATAAGACATATCCCGTTTTCTTATTTGCGTAACATTCGGGAGGGTAATATTAGACATTTTAGGAATAAAAAACAAAAGTTTGTTCCGTTCATTTATAAATGAACGGTTATTAAAACGTAAATTTTAACAGTACGGATAACCGGATTTGGACTACTGTGTTTTGTGGTTTTCTAATAGGAAAAATCAAAACCCATTTTTGACATAAACCCTGATTTTTAAATATTTATATTCATTTATTACTGCGAATATCCGGTAAATAAAAGGTTTGAAGAAAGTTATAAAAATGTGGTTCAACATTATGAAACATCGTTTTGGAGGCCCCTAGGAGAGGAACGCAACGTATTGCCCCGTCATTGATGTCCAGTAGGCTGCGAAATCGCAGACATTCGTAAAGCGTACGCTTCGTACAGCTGAGCCCATCCTTTACGCTTCGTGCTCCGTGCTTCCCGCTTCATGCTCCCCTCCTCCACAACCAGCAGGAGACCGGCGCTGTAAAGCCCGGGACATTCACAACTCCGGATATTTCCTCATTACAAGCTCAAAAAACCGGTCATTAAAGCAATCCCTTTGACACCGGAAGTAGTTGGTTTAGCAGCTAACCCATTCCCTTTAGCCGCTAAACAGGTTGCTTTTGATGT